>CAUULH010000009.1:0-13268 GCA_963545875.1 uncultured Ethanoligenens sp. | reverse complement strand
TCCGTGACCCTGCATCTCGATATCAGCCAGAGCCCGCGCATCGACAGCGAGAACCTTTCCTCCCTTACGGTCTATCTGAACGGTTCGCCCGTGAGCAGTCTTTCCCTGCACGATTACCTCAGCGCTCATTCCACCGTGGATATCCCGCTCGATACCGCCAAGCTGACGGCCGGCAGCAACACGGTGAAAGTGGAAGTCTACCGCCGCCTGAGCAGCGAACCATGCGCCGACGACGTCTCTTCCGCCAACTGGGTGACGCTGAACAAGGGTTCCGTCATCAATGTGCAGTATACGGACAAGGCGCCGACGCTCAAACTCTCGGAATATCCGTATCCGTTCTACCGGCTCCAGCAGGCCGCGGCGCTGGATACGGCCGTAACGGTGGGCGATCACGCGGATGACGGCGAGCTTGCCTCCGCGCTGGCGATCGCCGGTTCGCTCGGGAGCGGCGCGTCTTCTTCCGGCGACGTGACGTTCCCCACGGCCTACCTGTCCTCTCTTTCGGACCGTTCCGCCCGCGACCTCGTTTTCATCGGCAAGCCGAGCGACGCGCCTTCGGAGATCCGTGCGCTCTTTCCGCAGGGAACGGATTTTTCTTCCGGCGCGTGGTTCCGGGTGGCCGTCTCACCGTATGATTCGAACCACGTCGTTCTCGCCGTGCTCGCCGATAAAGACAGCGACCTGACGCGCGCGGTGCAGTTTTTGCAGAACAGCTCGCTCATTTCGCAGGCGGATAACGATCTTTTCCATCTGGACGGAAGCGTCGATGTGACGACGAAGGATGCGGCGCAGAGCGGCACCTACACGTTCAAGAGCCTCGGCTCCGACGGAACGTATCTGTACGGCACTTTCCGCAGAACGGCTTCCGTCAGTTTGAAACTGCCGGCGGACCGCACGCCGGACGATTCGTCGAGCGTGACGGTCCATTTCCGCTACGCCAAGAATCTCGATTTCACCCGCTCGCTCGTCACGCTCTATCTTAACGATATCCCCATCGGGAGCAAAAAACTGACGGAGGCGGACGCCGACGGCGACTCTCTGACGGTGAGCATCCCCAAAGAGGTGCGGAGCGGCCATTATTTTACGCTGAAAGCCGCGTTCGATCTCGATCTGCCGAACCAGTGGTGCGAAAAGCGCGAGGAAGATATGCCCTGGGCGTATATCACCGGGGATTCCAGCATCTCCGTTCCCACGGTCAAGACCCCGGACAATCTGTTTGAAAACCTGTCCAGTCCGTTCGTTTCCGACGGGAAATGGAACCAGGCCACGTTCGTTCTGCCCCAGAACCCGACTTCGGAAGACCTCACGCTCGCCGGGCAGATCGCCGCGCTGTTCGGGCGGGACCTTACCTCGAACCACGGGACGCTGAGTGTGGCTGTCGGCGGGGAAAAGACCGCGTCTCTTTCTTCCGGCAATCTCATCGTGCTCGGCACGCCGTCGCGCCAGCCGCTTGTCCGCGACTGGAACAGCAAGCTGTTCTTTGCCTATGATAATACGTTTACCCGCTTTCTTTCGAATGAGAAGATCGAGCTGCTGGCCGCCAAATCGAAAACGCTCGCCTCGTTCCAGCTTCTCGATTCGCCGTATAACGGCAAGACCGCCGCACTGGTGCTGACCGCGCCGAACGAGACGAATCTGAAAAACGCTGTCCGCTCGCTTTTCCTTTCGTCGGATATCGGCACGCTTTCGGGAGACGGTACGATCATCGAAACGGACGGCACGCTCCACAGTTACCGCTTTAAAAAGGCCGCTTCTTCGGGCGTTTCTTTCTGGAACGGAAAGCTCACGAACTTCGATGTGCGTTTCTTCCTGCTGGCGGCGGGTTCCGCCGCCGCTTTGATCGTGGCACTCATCCTTTTCGAGAGACGGAAAACCCGCCGGCTGGCCGTCCAGTTCCGCCAAATCGACAAACGTTTTGACAAATGGAAGAAAAAGAAATGAGCCGAAGGGCCGCGCGAACGCGTACTGGAAAGGGAATACGGTTGAAATCCGGCGGTTCTTATCCTATAATAGGGGAAATGAACAACCCCTTTCTCGGGAGGAACCCTAAATGAATTCAATGGCTTTATCTGAAAAAAAGGCAATGCCGCTTCTGGCCCTGCGCGGCATGACGCTTTTTCCGGGCACGCTGCTCAACTTCAATGTGGGCCGCAAAAAATCCGTATACGCCGTCAACGACGCCATGAAGACGAACCGCCTGCTCTTTCTGGTGGCTCAAAAAGATATCCGCGTGGAAGACCCGGCGGAAAAAGATTTTTACCGCATGGGCACGGTCGCGATCGTCCGGCAGATCCTGCATATCTCCGGCGAGAGCGTCAAAGTCTCGGTGGAAGGCCTGTACCGGGCCAAACTGTGCGGCATTTTGAAAGACGATCCGTTTTTCGTCGCGGAGACGGAGCACTCGAAACGGGCGCACGCCATCCGCCGCACGGCCGCCGAAGCCCTGCTCCGCCGCGCGCAGGATCTGGTGAACGCCTACACAGAAGTGGGGCCCAAGCTGCCTGAAGAACTGATGACGGAGATTATGGCGGCGGACGATGTCGGTGGCGCGGCCGATTATATCGCCGCGAATATCCTGCCCCGCACCGAGGACAAGCAGGCCGTTCTCGAAGAGATGACACCCTCGAAACGGATGACGCTCGTTCTGCGTTTTTTGTCGAAAGAGATCGAAGTGCTCAAGATGGAGCAGAAGATCTCCGACAAAGTGCATGAGAAGATCGACCGCGGCCAGCGCGAATATTTTCTGCGCGAGCAGATCCAGGCCATCTCGGAAGAGCTCGGCGAGGAGAGCGAGGCCGACGAGGCCGCGCAGTATCACGACGCCATCGACAAGCTCGTGCTGCCGGAAGAAGTCTCCGAGCGGATGCACAAAGAAGCGGACCGCCTCATGCGGATGCCTCAGGGCAGCCACGAGGGCACCGTCGTGCGCGGCTGGCTGGATACCTGCCTGGCCCTGCCGTGGAACCGCGAGACGCGCGACCACATCGACCTTTCGCGCGCCAAGCGCGTGCTCGACGCCGGGCACTACGGCCTTGCCAAAGTCAAAGACCGTATTCTCGAGACGCTGGCGGTACGCAAGCTGGCGCCGGAACAGAAAGGGCAGATCCTTTGCCTCGTGGGCCCTCCGGGCGTGGGCAAGACGTCCATTGCCGCCTCCGTCGCCAAAGCGATGGGCCGCAAGTTCGCCCGCGTCTCGCTCGGCGGCATGCGGGACGAGGCCGATATCCGCGGTCACCGCAAGACCTATATCGGGGCCATGCCGGGCCGCATCCTCGCGGCGCTTTCTGAGGCCGGCACGCGCAACCCCGTTCTGCTGCTCGACGAGATCGACAAGATGTACGACAGCTTTCAGGGCGACCCGGCGGCCGCCCTGCTCGAAGTGCTCGACCCGGAGCAGAACCACGCGTTCCGCGATCATTTCGTGGAAGTGCCGTTCGATTTGAGCGACGTGCTCTTCATCACGACGGCCAACAGCCTCGATACCATCTCCGCGCCGCTCTACGACCGCATGGAGATCATCGAGCTGCCGAGCTATACGCGTGAGGAGAAATTCCAGATCGCCAAGCGCCATCTTTTGAACAAAGAGCTCAAAAAGCACGGTCTGAACCGCCGCACGCTCAAGATCACCGACGCGGCCGTCTACGGGCTCATCGACTATTATACCCGCGAGGCCGGCGTGCGCCGGCTGGAACGCCAGATCGCCGCGCTTTGCCGCAAGACGGCGCGGATCATCGCGTCCGGCGATCAGAAATCGGTCACCGTCGGGCCGCAGAAGCTCGAGGAACTGCTCGGGCCGCACCGCTTCCGCCCGGAGACGGTGCCCGAAAAAGACGAGGTCGGCGTCGTTACCGGTCTCGCGTGGACGACCGTCGGCGGCGAAACGATGCCGGTGGAGGCCGCCGTGCTCGACGGCACCGGAAAAGTGGAACTTACCGGCTCGCTCGGCGACGTGATGAAGGAATCCGCCATGGCGGCCATCAGCTACATCCGCAGCCGGGCGGACGTGCTGGGCATCGCGCACGATTTCTATAAGACGCGCGATATCCATATCCACGTGCCGGAAGGCGCCATCCCGAAAGACGGCCCGTCGGCCGGCGTGACGATGGCTACGGCGCTCACTTCCGCTCTGCTTAGCCTGCCGGTGCGGCGCGATGTGGCCATGACGGGCGAGATCACGCTGCGCGGGCGCGTGCTGCCCATCGGCGGCCTGCGTGAAAAGACGATGGCGGCCTATCGCGCGGGCGTGCGCACCATCATCATCCCGCAGGAGAACCAGCCGGATCTTTCGGAAGTCGACTCGGTCGTGAAAGACCACGTCCGTTTCATCACGGCCGACCATATGGACAAGGTGCTCGAGAGCGCGATCCTTTTTCCGGCGAAGGAGACGGCCCGCGAGGAGGCAGCGGCGGCAAAGAGCGGCGGCGTAAAAGCGCTGCCGGTGCCGCCGGAGACCCGCGCGTCTGTGCCGGGTGTCACCCAATGAGCGGAGAGGCGCCGCTTGCGTCTCTCCGGCTCGAATGCACGGCCTACCGCGCCGATCAGATCCCGCCACGCACGGTGCCGGAAGTCGTGCTCGCCGGGCGGTCGAACGTAGGCAAGTCTTCCCTGCTCAACCGGCTCGCGGGGCAGAAAAAGCTCGCGCGCGTCAGCTCGGTGCCGGGCAAGACGGTTTCGGTCAATTTTTACCGGTGCGCCCGCCCGTTTGATTTCCGGCTGGTGGAT
The DNA here is from genome assembly GCA_963545875.1 of uncultured Ethanoligenens sp. Classification (GTDB taxonomy): domain Bacteria; phylum Bacillota; class Clostridia; order Oscillospirales; family Ethanoligenentaceae; genus Ethanoligenens. The sequence continues at coordinate 8,546 of CAUULH010000009.1, read as the reverse complement.
CTGCCCGGCTACGGCTATGCCAAAGTGTCTTTTGAGGAGAAGGCTGCGTGGTCCGCGCTGGTGGAAGCCTATCTGAAAGGCCGGCCCGTGGCGCTTGCCGTGCAGCTCGCGGACAGCCGCCGCCCGCTCACGGCGGACGACCGCACGATGCTCCGCTTCTTCGCGGAGCAGGGCATTCCCGTTCTGATCGCCATGACCAAATTCGACAAGCTGAACGCCGGAGAGCGCGCCGCGCGCACGGCGGCGTTCGCCGCGGAGACCGGCGCGGAACCGGACCGCATCGTTCCCGTTTCCGCCCGCACGGGCGAAGGGACCGATGCGCTGACCCGCCTGCTTTTGAATACGCTGGAACCTGATCAAAAAAGCTGAAAAGCGCGTTTTTATTTACGCTTTCTAAACTATCGGGATGGAGAGTCTGCCAATGTTTGTATCGGATTGTTTGAACGTCAACCAGAGAGGGCATCTGACTATCGGCGGGTGCGACACACTGGAGCTGGCCGCCGAGTTCGGCACGCCGCTCTATGTGATGGACGAGAGCACCATCGCGAAGAACTGCCGGCGCTACCTCGATTCCATCCGCACGTTCTACCAGGGAAAAGGGCGTGTGTATTATGCGAGCAAGGCTTTTTGCTGCAAAGAGATCTGCCGCCTGATGGAAAACGAGGAGATGGGGCTCGACGTCGTCTCCGGCGGCGAACTCTATACCGCCATGAGCGTCGGTTTTCCCGCCGAGCGCATCTGCTTCCACGGCAACAACAAGACCAAAGAGGAGATCCACTACGCGCTGGACTGCGGCGTGGGCCGCTTCGCGGTGGATAATCTCACCGAGCTCGAACTTCTCAACAGGCTGGCCGGCGGGCGCGGCAAAAAAGCCTGCGTCCTGCTGCGCATCAAGCCCGGCATCGACGCGCATACGCACCGTTTTGTCCGCACGGGGCAGATCGACTCCAAATTCGGTCTGGCGCTCGAGACCGGCGAGGCGGAAGAAGCTGTCAAGCAGGCGCTTTCTTTAGAAAATATTTCGCTCAAAGGCGTACACTGCCACATCGGTTCACAGATCTTTGAGGTGCAGCCGTTCGAGCTGGCCGCCGAAGTCATGGTGAACTTCATGGCCGATATGCACGACCGCCACGGCGCGGAGCTTACCGAGCTCGACCTCGGCGGCGGTTTTGGCATCCAATATGTCAAGGAAGAAGACCCGGTGCCGTATGAGGCATATATGAAGGCCGTTTCCGAGACCATCCGCAAGACCTGCTCCGAGCGGAACATGGAGGTGCCTTTCGTCATGCTGGAACCGGGCCGCTCCATCGTGGCGCCCGCGGGCATCACGCTCTACACCGTCGGCTCGGTAAAAGAGATCCCCGGCGTGCGCACGTATGTCTCGGTGGACGGCGGCATGGGCGACAATCCCCGGTATATCCTCTACCAGGCGGAATATACCGCCGTGGCCGCCGAGCGCGCGGCCAAAGAGCCTTCTGCCCGCGTGACCATCGCCGGCAAATGCTGTGAGAGCGGCGATCTCATCCAGGAGAACACGGCCATCCAGCCCGTGAAGCCGGGCGACGTTCTTGCCGTGCTGGCTACCGGCGCTTACAATTATTCCATGGCGTCGAACTATAACCGCATCCCGCGCGCCGCGGCTGTGATGGTGCGCGACTGCAAGCCCCGCCTCATCATCCGGCGCGAGTCGTTTGAGGATCTCGTCCGCAATGATGTCTGAGGCGCCTCTCCGTTCTTTCGCGCCGGTCTTCGACCGAAAGAGCACGGTGCTCATTCTGGGCACGATGGCTTCGCCGGCTTCTCTGCGCATGGGCTTCTTCTACGGCCATCCGCGCAACGCGTTCTGGCGCATCTTAAAAGACCTTACGGACGGCGACCCCGGCCTTACGCCTGAGAGCCGCCGCCTTTTTCTGCTTTGCCATCACATCGCGCTGTGGGATACGCTCGAAAGCTGCGTGCGCGAGGGCGCGCTGGACAGCGCCATACGGGAAGAGCGCCCGGCCGACGTGGCGGGCATCGCGGCGGAATGTCCGGCTCTGCGCGCCGTGTTCCTCAACGGCGGGGCGGCCCTGCGCTATTATCGGAGGTATCACGCGGCAAAGATCGCTCTGCCGTTTTTCGGTCTGCCTTCCACCAGCCCGGCAAACGCCCGCGGCGGCTACGAAGCCAAACTGGCCGCCTGGCGCGCGCTGGCGCCGTATCTTGGCTGAAGAACGGCCAGAACATTTTAGAGAAGAAAAGTGCCCGGCGTCAGGAAAAATCTTGCCACGCCGGGCACTTTGTGCTATACTATACGGGCTATTGAATTTTTCGCGGCGTGCATGCACGCCTGCGGGGTTTCATTGCCGGGCAAGACCGAGAATGAAAACGAACAGTCCTCTGCCGCATCTTTTGCAGGCACGAATGTTCCGCGCTAAAGGAGCGTTTCAACTATGAACAATCTGAACGATCTGGTAAAAGACCAGCTCAAGACCGAGATCCCCGAGCTGAACGTCGGGGACACCGTCCGCGTTTCCGTCCGCATCAAAGAGGGCGACCGCGAACGCACCCAGATGTTTGAAGGCACGATCATCAGCCGCCGCGGCGGCGGGATCTCCGAGTCCTTCACCGTGCGCCGCATTTCTTACGGCGTCGGCGTGGAGCGTGTCTTCCCCGTGCATTCGCCTAATGTGCAGAAAGTGGAAGTGGTGCGTAAAGGCCATGTGCGCCGCAGCCGCCTCTACTACCTGCGCGACCGTGTCGGCAAGGCCGCCAAGGTCAAAGAACAGCTCAACTGAACAAAAAGGGGACGGTGCCGTCCCTTTTTTGCTTTTTATCCGTTTGATGAAAACAGGCGGGAAAGCTTTCCGGCATCACGGCGGGGAGGAATCGGATGAACAACCAGACGGCGCGTAAAAGCAACGCTTTTCTGCGGGACTGCTATGACTGGACCGGCACGCTGGTGGGCGTGCTCTTGATCATCGTGCTGGTGTTCACTTTTGTCCTGCGCACCGTCAGCGTGCAGGGGCAATCCATGATGAACACCCTTCAGAACAACGATCATCTCATCCTCTGGGAGCTCGGCTATACGCCGAAAGCCGGCGATATCGTGGTGCTGTATACGAAAGCGGAGACACAGCCCATCATCAAGCGCGTCATCGCTACCGGCGGTCAGACCGTGGATATTGATTATCAGACCCATCAGGTAAAAGTGGACGGCCATGTGCTCAAGGAGCCGTATATCCGCGAGCCCACTGAGTTTGAGGGCATAGGTCCGGTTTCCATGCCGGTGAAAGTGCCCGCCGGGCATATCTTCGTGATGGGCGACAACCGCAACGATTCGCTGGACAGCCGCAGCGGCGAGATCGGTATGGTGGACGTCCATGCCGTGCTGGGCCACGCCGTATTCCGCCTTTTCCCGAATACCGGTGTGCTCCGCACGGCAGACATTGCCGTATCCTGACCGATGCAGGAGGAAAAAAACGTGGCGGATATCCAATCCATCTCGTGGTTTCCCGGCCATATGGCGAAAACGCGCCGTCTCATCAAAGAGAGCCTTTCGCTCGTAGATTGTGTGGCGGAGCTCGCGGACGCGCGCATTCCGAACAGCAGCCGGAATCCGGAGCTCGAAACGCTCTGCGGGGCTAAACCGCGCCTGCTCGTCCTGACCCGCGCGGACCTTGCGGACGAAGCGGCGACGGCGGGCTGGCTTGACGCCTGCAAATCAAAGGGCATCCCCGCATTGGCGGTCTCCTGTAAGACCGGCGCGGGCTGCGGAGCATTTCTGCCTCTTCTGAAAGAGATCTTAAAGGAAAAACGCGCGCGCGACGCGGCCAAAGGCATGACGAAGCCGATGCGCGTGCTGGTGGCGGGCATCCCGAACGTGGGGAAATCCGCTTTTATCAACCGGATGGCCGGCAGCCGCCGCGCCAAAGCGGAAAATCGGCCGGGCGTCACCCGGGGCCGGCAGTGGGTGAGCGTCAAAGGCGGCTTGGAATTCCTCGATACGCCGGGCGTGCTCTGGCCGAAATTCGAGGACCGGGCCGTGGGCGAAAAGCTCGCCTTTACCGGCGCCGTAAAAGACACGGTGGTGGATACCGAGGAGCTCGCCGCCCACCTGCTCGCGCTGCTCTCCCCGCATTATGCGGATGCGCTCGCCGCGCGGTTCAAGTGGAAGGGCGAGCCGTCGGGCGACGGCTATGCGCTGCTCGAAGCCACGGCGCGCGGCCGGGGATTTTTGGTCTCCGGCGGCGAAGCGGATACCGAACGCGCGGCGGCCGTCGTGCTGGAAGAATACCGCGCGGGCAAACTGGGACGCATCACGCTCGAGTGGGCGGAGGAAAACGATGGATTGGCTGGCAGATGAACGCGAGTTTGCCGCGGCAGGCTGTCACGCCGTCTGCGGCATCGATGAAGCCGGGCGCGGCCCGCTGGCCGGGCCGGTCTATGCCGCGGCCGTCATCCTGCCGGAAGGGCTCGTCATTCCCGGCGTGAACGATTCGAAAAAGCTGAGCGCGAAAAAGCGCGAGACGCTTTTCGATGTCATTCAGGAGAAAGCCGCCGCGTGGGCCGTCGCGCGCGCGAGTGTTGCGGAGATCGAGGAGAAGAACATCCTCGGCGCAACGCTCGCCGCTATGCGGCGGGCGGCTTCCGCGCTGTCTCTGCCGCCGGACGCTGCGCTGGTAGACGGCAACCGTGACCCGGATCTTAACATCCCCACGCGGTGCGTGGTGGGCGGAGACGGCAGGTGCGCGTGCGTGGCCGCGGCTTCGATCCTGGCCAAAGTGAGCCGGGACCGCTATATGTGTGAGCTCGACAAACAGTATCCGCAATATGGATTTGCCAAACACAAAGGGTACCCGACACGGGCGCACTATGAAGCGATTCTGCGCTTCGGCCCTTCCCCTGTTCACCGGATGCGCTTTTTGCGCAATCTCGAGGAAAAAAGGCGGCAGTATGCGGCGCACGATTAGCCGCCCGGCGGGCGATACCGGCGCGCTGGGCGAGCGCGCGGCCGCCGCGTATTTCCGTCGCAAAGGCTATCGGATCGTCGGGGCAAACGTGCGCTGCCGCTTTGGGGAGATCGACCTGATCGTATCGGATGAAGTTTATCTCGTTTTTGCGGAAGTCAAGACCCGCTCGCCGGGTTCGCTGTCGTTTCCGCGCGAGGCGGTGGACGCCCGCAAGCAAGAGCGCATCATCAAGACGGCCCTTCTTTATCTTTCCCGCCATCCCACTGCTCTTCAGCCGCGGTTCGACGTCGTGGAAGTCACCGCCGGAGACGGGACGGATTTTTCCCATTGGAAGATCAACCATTTGCCGGATGCCTTTTCCGCTCCGCCTTTTTGACGGCGGCGGGCGTTTCCCCTTTTTTCCTATGGAATTTGATCAAAAAAGACGTTATACTGGAGCAAGACCGGATGCCATGCCGAAAGGCATGGCGCAAAATGCCCGTTTAGGGAGATTAGAGTATGAATTATAAAAGCACGCGGAACAATCAGGTCACAGTGAGCGCCTCGACGGCCATCAGCCGCGGCATTTCCGAAGACGGCGGTCTTTTTGTGCCGGAAACGATGCCCTGGCTTTCCTACACCGACCTGAAGATCTTGACGGATTCCGACTATGCCGCCCGCGCGGGCGATATCCTCGGCCGCTTTTTGAGCGATTTCACGGCGGGCGAAGTGCTGGACTGCGTTTCGGCCACCTATACGCGTGAGCGCTTCGAGACCGAGAGCATCGCGCCTTTATATGAGGTCGAGCCGGGCGTTTATCTGCTGGAACTCTGGCACGGCCCCACCTGCGCGTTCAAAGATATGGCGCTCCAGCTCCTTCCCCGCCTGCTTCGGGTCTCCGTGCAGAAAGCGGAGCCGGGCAAAACGGTCGTCATCTTGGTGGCGACTTCCGGCGACACGGGCAAGGCCGCGCTCGAGGGCTTCCGCGACGTGCCGGGCACGCGCATCTTCGTTTTCTATCCGGAAGACGGCGTGAGCCCCATGCAGAAGATGCAGATGGTCACGCAGGAGGGCGCGAACGTGTATGTCAGCGCCATCCGCGGCAATTTCGACGACGCGCAGGCCGGTGTGAAGGCTCTGTTCACCGATGCGGCCGTCAAGCAGAAACTGGCCGGGCACGACATGGTCTTTTCCAGCGCGAACTCCATCAACTGGGGCCGCCTGGTGCCGCAGATCGTCTATTATGTCTCCGCCTACTGCGATCTCATCAAAAACGAACGCATCTCCGCGGGCGAGCACATCAACGTCGTGGTGCCCACAGGCAATTTCGGCAACATTCTGGCGGCTTATTACGCTAAAAAGATGGGGATTCCCATCAACCGGCTCATCTGTGCCTCGAATGCCAACAATGTGCTCACGGATTTCCTGCGCACCGGCATCTACGACCGCAACCGGCCTTTTTATACGACGATCTCGCCGTCGATGGATATCCTTGTCTCCAGCAACCTTGAACGTCTGCTGTATGATCTTTCCGCCTGCGACGATAAGCAGGTCTGCGGCTATATGAAAGCGCTTGCCGAAACGGGACGGTATGAAGTGACGGACGCCGTCAAAAAGAGCCTCTCCGAACATTTCTGGGCCGGATGCTGTGATGACGACGACACCCGCGCCGCCATTCGGGAGACTTTCGATAAGTATTCCTATATCCCCGACCCGCATACGGCGGTAGCGATGAACGTTTACAAGCAGTACCGCGAGCAGACCGGCGATACGGCCAAGACGGTGATCGCCTCCACCGCGAGCCCGTATAAGTTCCCGGCCGACGTCATCGGCGCCATCCGCGGCAGAAAAGAAGAGGGCGGCCAGAAAGAGCTCATCAAAGAACTGGCGGGCCTTTCGCTTTCCCAGCCGCCCAAACAGCTCGCCACGCTGTTCGACAAGCCGGTGCGCTTTACCGGCACATGCGAAAAAGAGACGATGCAGCAGACGATCTTCAGCGTGCTCGGCATCTGAAAGAAGATCTTTCAAGCGGCGGCGGGCCTGCCGCCGCTTTTTCCGTGTTTTACCGCAAACGAAACGGAGGATGCTTTTTGTCTCTCTATGCGATCGCCGATCTGCATCTTTCTCTCGGTGCCAAAAAGCCAATGGATATCTTCGACGGCTGGCAGGATTATATGGCCCGTCTGGAGGCCAACTGGCGCGCGTGCGTACGGCCGGAAGACACCGTGGTCATTCCCGGCGATATTTCCTGGGGAATGACCTTTGAGGAAGCGCGGCCGGATTTCGCTTTTCTGGAAGCTCTGCCCGGCACGAAGGTGCTGATGAAGGGCAACCACGATTACTGGTGGTCTACGATGGCCAAGATGCGCGCTTTTTTTGCCGAGCAGGGCTTTTCCACGCTGCATTTCGTCCATAACAGCGCTTTCGCGGCGGAAGGGCGCTGTGTCTGCGGCACGCGCGGCTGGTTCTGCGACAGCAAGGGCGATAAAAAAGTGCTCCTGCGCGAGGCAGGCCGACTGGATACGTCTCTCCGCGAGGCGGAAAAACAGGGCCTGCCGCCGCTGGTCTTTCTGCACTATCCGCCCATCTATCAGGATTTCTCCTGCACGGAGATCACGGCCGTGCTGGCGGCGCACGGCGTGGTGCGCTGCTATTACGGCCACCTGCACGGGCGCGCCTGCCGCTACGCGGTGGAAGGCGAGCACGGCGGCGTCGATTACCGCCTCATCTCAGCCGATCATCTGCGGTTCAAACCGCTTCTCATCGAATAAAAAACCGGGCGGGCGCTTTCCAGAGAAGGAAAACGTCCGCCCGTTCCATTAGAAAGGAAGATACGCTTTGTATCGCAATATCCTGTTCGACCTATACGGCACGCTCATCGATTTGAAAACGGATGAGGAGCGCCCGGCTTTCTGGCATACGCTGGCGCTCTTTTTCGGTTACAACGGCGCGGCCTATACCGGCGAAAACCTGAAAACGCGCTATCGGGCGCTGGTGGCGGAGCGCCTTGAGGCCGACCGCAAAACACGCTTCCCCGATACCCGCATCTTCGATGTGCTGAAGACGCTTTTCCAGGAGAAAGGCGTCTCTCCGTCGGAGGAACTGCTGACGCACAGCATCCGCCTGTTCCGCGCCGCTTCCACGGATTATCTCCGCCTTTATCCGGGCGTAAAAGAGCTGCTTTCCGCCCTGAAAGAAAACGGCAGGCGGCTTTTTATCCTCTCGAACGGCCAGCGGGAATTTTCCGAGCCGGAGCTTCGATATCTGGGCATCTGGCCTTTTTTCGAAGCGCTGTGCAGCTCCGCGGAGATCGGGATCTGCAAGCCGGACCCGGCCTTTTTTCATCATTTGACGGGCCGGTACGGCCTGAGATCGGAAGAATGCCTTTTTGTGGGGAACGACCACCTGACGGATATCGCGGGCGCAAAAGCGGCCGGTATGGATTCTCTTTATATCCACAGCAACCAGTCCCGTGACGTCGCCCACACCGGCGCGGCCTATGAGATCTGGGACGGCGATGTCCGCCGTATCCTGCCCGCCGCGCTTTCATAAAACGTTCAGGGTGTGTACGGTCTGCCGCTCCACCACATGGACCGGCAGAATGTGAGACGAAGC
>CAUULH010000008.1:0-14498 GCA_963545875.1 uncultured Ethanoligenens sp. | reverse complement strand
TCGCTATTCTTCCTTATTGTAGCACAGCTGAGAGCGTGCGGCAAACCCTATTTGCCGGTCCGGAAAAATTTCAGGCGCGCCGCCGTCTTTTTCTCCGAATGAGCCAGAACGCGGCCAAAAGGAAAAGAAGCAGGAGGACGCCGAGCACCGCGTAAGGGAAAAAGCCGCGGCCGGCGATCGGGCTTTTCACCGCCGCCGCTTTCGTAACGCGCACCGTTTGGACAGCGGATACTTTCAGCCGGCCGCCCTCAGCGGAAACAGTGGCTTTGAGCACGGCTGTGCCCGCGTGACGAACGGTCAGCATCCCGGAAGAAGCGTTCAAAGAAGCTTCCGTTTCGCCGGCGTCTTCGAGCGAATAAGAGACCGACTGCCCCGCGTCTTTCGCCGCAAAGCAGGAGAGCAGCGGCACGGCGGAAAAACGCGCGCTCGCGTGGTCATGCCCGACCGGGATGACCACTTTATCGGTTCCCTGCAAAGAAAGGTCGTCATCCGGAAACGTGACGGCAACGGCCTTATGGGCCTCATATAAAAGCGCGTGTCCGGCCGCGTTGGGGTGCGGGTCGAAATCAAACGTGGAAAGATCGGCGTTGGTGAGCTTTTGAGAAGCGTTCTTCTTGAAGATCGAGTAGCCGTCCGCGACGGCGTATCTGCCGGAAGAAGCATTTTTTTTGATGACGTCGTTGATCTTGCGCACATATTGATCCGCATAGCTGCCGAAATCGAAATGCACGAGGGCAAGGTCGATCTTCATGCCGCGATAGGGATTGATAAGCGTAACGGCAATGACGCGGGCGTTCGGGGCGAGGCTGTGCACCTGCGAGACGATCTTCTTCCAGTTGTCGGAAAATTGGCTGATCGCTTTCTGGCAGCGGGTGTTCATGGAGTTGCTCGTGACGGTCCGCACCGCCGCCATGAGGCCGGACGGCGAGGACGGCTTGAGGCTTGAAAAAATGGGGAGCAGATCGTTCCCGCCCATCGAAATGGTGACGATGTCGGATCTGGCGAGCTGTTTCTTCATTTTGTCGTCGGAAGAGAGCTTCTCGATCAGGCCGGCGCTGTTGAGCCCGACCTGTGCCATGTTGGATGTACTGGCGGAGAGATACCGGCCGTATCGGGTGACGTAGGCGTCACTTTTATTGTCCAGCTTGTAGCCGCTGGCGATGGAATCGCCGAGCGCCGTATAGACTACCGTGCGCGTTTTCGGCACCGCGGCCGCGGCAGACACATTGCCGGGCAGCAGGCAGAAAGCGAGAAAGCAGGCAGTAAGCTTTTTCTTAAAATGGGCGGGAAAAAACATCACAGACCTCGTTTGACAAAGCAGGATTTTGCGGCGGTGCGGCCGTTCTTCATCAGCATACCGTAACGGGACAGAAAAGGCAAGCCTGGCGGCGGGCAAAAAAAACGCTTTCGGTCTCCCGAAAGCGTTTTTGCCGTTTTAATTCAGTCGGTGACGTACGGCAGCAGAGCCAGATGCCGGGCGCGCTTGATGGCCAGGGTGAGCTGGCGCTGGTGATGCGCGCAGGTGCCGGTCACGCGGCGGGGCAGGATCTTCGCCCGCTCGGAAAGATACTTCCGCAGCTTGGCGATGTCCTTGTAGTCGATGTCATCCATTTTATCGACACAGAATGCGCAGACTTTGCGATGGCCTCTGCGGCGTCCTCTGTCGCGGTCTCTATCGTGGTCTCTATCATCTCTTGGCATATCGATAAGCCTCCTTGGGTCTTTTTGATTCGGAAATTTTTGCCGGTATTCTCAGAACGGGAGATCGTCGTCTCCGGGAATCTCCACGAAATCGCCGTTGTCGCCTTTGGAGATCGCCGACGCACCGCCGTTGCCTCCGCCGGGCAGACTGCCGGTGCCGCCATCCGTATCGGACGGCGCGGCCGGATTGCCGTAGGAATCACGCCGCGGCTCGGCAAAGTGCACGTTGTTGGCCATGACCTCCACCGCTTTGCGCCGGATCTCGTTCCGGTCGGTATACGAGCGGGTCTGGAGCGAGCCTTCCACGGCGACGAGCTGGCCTTTGTGAAAATACTTGGAAGCAAACTCGGCCGTCCTGCGCCAGCAGACGACATCGATGAAATCCGTCTGACGCTCGGTGCCCGAGCGGCTGTAACTGCGATCGACCGCCAGCGTGAAGGAAGTGACCGCGATGTCACTGCTGGTATGACGAAGCTCCGGGTCGGCCGTGAGCCGGCCGTTCAGGGCTACAACATTCAGCATGATTGCCGTGCCTCCTTCTTATTTGCGGACGATCAAAGAACGCAGGACGCCGTCCGTGATCTTGAGCTGACGGTCCATTTCCGAAGGGAACTGGTTGTCCGCCGAAAAAGTGAACGCCACATAGACGCCCTCGGTCTCGTCGCTGATGGGATAAGCCAAGTGGCGTTTGCCCCACTCGTCGACGTTTTCCAGCGTGCCGTTCTCCGAGATGAGCGCCTTGAATTTCTCAAGAAGCGCCGAGATCGCCTCTTCACCCAAATTGGCCTTGAAGATGACCACGCTTTCGTATTTGCTGACAGTTGCCATAAAAGCACCTCCTTTTGGACATAAGGCCGCCGTAAAAGCGGCAAGGAACACGGGCAGAATGCCCGCCGACTTCTCATTTTACCAGAAAAAGAAGACATCTGTCAAGCCTTTCCGTACCCGCCAAAGGAAAAAAGCTGCCTGCCAGCGTTTTTTTCGGATGAATAAAACAAAACAGGAAGGGAAGACCAATACGGGCGCATCAGGCGCAAATGAGGAAAGAAAGCGGGCCCGATATGTTAAAAGATTTGTGGACAAGGCTGAACGTTTGGAAGCGGCAGAAGGCGTCGGAAGGCGTCGGGGATGCCCCGCAGACCTATACGCGCATCTCCGCCTCGCTGACGGACAATATGGTGCATTTTACGGGGCGTCTGTCGTCCTGCGCCGACTTCGTCTACAAAGAATTTACGTTCTGCAGCCATCGCTGCGAGCTTTTGTATATCGACAATATGGTCGATAAAATGGTCGTTTCGGAGGCCGTACTCCTTCCGCTTTCCAAAGCGCAGGAGCCGGGAGGACTCGCGGAGGGCGAGCCGTTTTTTGCCTGGATGCGGGACGATGTGCTCTCCTGCCCGGACCAGCGGGAGATCTTTACGCTGGAGGAGCTGGAATGGCTGATGATGACGGGTTTTGCCGTGCTGCTCGTGGACGGCTACGATAAAGGCATGGTGTTCGGCCTTCAGAATTTCAAGATCCGCGGCATCGACGAGCCGAACGTCGACCGGCTCCTGCGCGGCTCGCGCGAAGGCTTTGTGGAGGCGCTGCGCATCAACATCATGATGATGCGCCGCCGGATGAAAACGCCCGACCTTAAGTTTGAAACGTATATTCTGGGAAAAGAAAGCCATACGGAGGTCTGTATCGCCTATCTGAAAGGCGCGGTGACGGATATGGTGCTCGACCGGGTGCGCAAGCGCCTGCGGAAGATCGACATGGATATTGTGCTGGCTTCCGGCATGATCCAGCCTTTTTTTGAGGAGAACGTGTCGCTTTTTTCCACGGTGGGCTATACGGAAAGGCCGGACACGCTCTGCGCCAAACTGTCCGAAGGGCGCGTGGGCATCATCGTGGACGGCACGCCGATGGCGCTTTTCGTCCCGATGATCTTTTCAGACAGCTTTTCCAATCTCGACGACTACGCCACCAGCTTTTTCTACGGCACGTTCACCCGGCTGCTCAAATATTTGGCGTTTTTCATCGCGGTCTATCTGCCGGGGCTGTATGTGGCGGTGGGGAGCTTCCATCAGGAAGCGCTGCCGACGCCGCTTTTGTTCACGCTGGCGCAGTCCGAGCAGAACACGCCGTTTTCTTTGATGCTGGAAGCGATCCTGATGCAGGTTATCTATGAGATCCTGAGGGAAGCGGGCCTGCGCTCTCCAAGGCAGTTCGGCTCTTCGCTCAGCGTCGTCGGCGCGTTCCTCATCGGGCAGGCTGCCGTCACGGCCGGGCTTATCGGCGCGCCGATGGTCATCGTCGTTTCTCTCACGGCCACCACGTCGCTTCTGGTGCCTATGCTGTATGAGCCGGGCGTCATCATGCGATTCATTTTCATCCTGCTCGCGGGCATGGCGGGTTTTTACGGCATCGTCATCGGCACGTCGTTCTTCCTGCTTTTGATGTGCGGCACCAAATCGTATAATGTGCCGTTTATGGCGCCCTACGCCCCATTCGATCTTTTTGCCATGCGCGATACGCTCATCCGTGCCCCGTGGTCGGTGCTGAACCGCAAGACGTTCCACACGCAGAACTATACGGGCGCGGAAAACGGACAGTAAGGGGAAGCCATGGGAAAACAAAGCTATATCCTGCCGCGGCAGGCGATCCTGGTGCTCATCATCACGCGCCTGCTTTTTTCCACGGCGCATTTCTATTCGCTGCATGCCGGGCGCTATATCCAGGATATTCTGCCGGCCGTTCCGGCGGCTTTCGCTCTCAATTTTCTCACCGCGGTGCCGCTCCTCATGTTAATGAAACGGTATCCGTCAAAAGACCCGGTGGAATGCGCCGTCAATCTGTTCGGAAAAGCCGGCGGCATGGCCACGGGCGTATTTTACCTCTTTTTTTTCGGAATCAGCTGTGTGTCCGCACAGGTCACGTTCCGCTATTATTTCACCGATTCGATGATTCCGGAAGCCAGCGCCTTTGCGATTCTCATTCCGTTGGCCGCGATCGCCGCCTACGGCGCTTTCAAAGGCATGGAGAGCATCGCGCGCTTCGGCACCATCATTTTCGTCATCTGGGCGGTGAGTTTCGGTATACTCACGCTGTCGCTGATCCCCTCCATCCGTCCGTCGGTGAGCTTCCACTTTTTGCTCCCGCTTTTTTATAATGGGCCGGGGATCTTTTTTAAAGAACTGATCGTACAGATGAATGATAATATACAGATCGTTTCCCTGGCGTTCTGCGCGTCTTTTTTTCGCAGCGGAACAAAGACGGGAAAAGCGTTCGTCATTTGGAATACGAGTACTTTTGCGTTTGTTCTCGGCCTTTTCACCCTTTGTGTAGCCATGCTCGGCCCGTATCTTTCCAGCCAGTTTTTTCCGATGCAATCCATCTCGGCACAGTCTACCATCGGCGTGTTTGACCGGCTGGATTCTGTTTACAGCATGTCGTGGACGTTCAATGTAGTGCTCACCGTGACGTTTTACACCTGCCTTCAGCTCCAGTGCCTGCAAAAGATGGGTTTAAACGGGCACCGCCTTTTGCAGGCTGTTCTGACCGCCGCGGCGGACGTCGCCTGCGCGCTTTTCCTTCAGAAGAATTACTCGCTGCTCCAGACGCTTTACATGCACCAGGAGATGCTGGCGTTCAACGCCGTGGCCATGCTCGGCCTGCCGGCAGCCATGCTGATCGTCGGAGCTGTCAGAGGAGGGAACAAGACCCACCATGAAATGGCCTAAGACCCTGCTGGCCGCGCTGATGGCGGCCTCTTTTCTTTTTGCGAGCGGATGCGCGCCCGCACGTGAGCTGAAAGATATGGATATCGTCGAAGGCTTGGGCGTGGATCTTCTCTCAGACGGCCGCTACCAGGTGACCTATCAGGTCTTTCAGTCTCAGACGGAGACGGGGGGCGAGGAGGTCAATATTCTCCAGACGACCGCCGCCGACCTGTTCGACGCTTCGCGCAATATCTCCGCCCAGTCGGGAAAGCGGCTCTATTACTCCAATCTTCGCGCGCTGGTGCTCGGTTCTTCGCTCTGCCGGAAAGGCATCGATCCGATCCTGGATTTTTTCTCCCGCAACCATGAGCTCCGCATGAGCGAATATGTGTTCATGGCGGAAGGACGCGCCGCGGATATCCTCACGGCGAAAAATGAGAACGGCGTCATCACGGCCAGAACGCTCGAGGAGATCGCCCAGCGGCAGAAGTATAATTCCAAAGTGGCGAACATGCAGCTCGGCGAGCTGCTCGAACGCGTTTCCACCTCGAGCGACACCTTTTTTCTGCCAACGGTCATCCACCGGCAGTACGTGCAGAGCGAGTCTTCCTTATCAAGCCAGGCGGGGAGCTCGCCCGGCGCTTATCCGGCGAACAAGACGTCTTCGAGCCAGGAAGGCGGTTCCTCCTCCAAAAGCGGCAGCGGCGTTTCTAGCGGCAGCGGCTCCAGTGGGAGCAGCACGAGCAGCGGGCAGGGAAGCAGCTCCGACGGAGGCTCGGAAGATCTGCAGAACAAAGGCGTTTTGGAAGTGGACCGCACGGCCGTGTTCGACGAAAAAGGGCGGTTCGCGGCCTTTCTCGACGACAGTCAGGCGCGTGGTTTTCTCTGGACGCGAAGCGGCGCGGTGCGCGGCGCCGTCATGCTCACGCTGTCGAAAGGAAACGTCATCGGCATCGAGGTCAAAAACAATTCCTGCGATCTTTCCGTCGGGCAGGATGCGTATACGTTCCGGATCAAAGTCTCCGGCAATGTGGTGGAAGAAGAAAAATATGGATATGATCTGGATTCTCCAAAGATTCTGAGCCGTCTTGAGACTTTATTGGGCGATGAGGTGAAACAAGAGCTCCAAAGCGCGATCAACGTCGCGTTCTACGGCTCGCAGTCGGATATTTTCCGTATCGGATCGAATTATTTTCGCTTTCGCCCGGAAGAGTGGCGGAAGATGAGCGCGGACTGGCCACGCTCCGGCCAAAAGCTGAAAGACAGCATCCAGGTAGAGGCTTCCGTCGTCCCGCATTCTTGAAAGGGGAAGCTTCTTTCACGTGCGGAAAGGACCGAAGGGCCTTTTCCGTGCCAAAATTTTACACAGGAAAAGCGGAAGTTTTCCCCGGTAGGTTGAAACGCGTACAAAAATAAAGTATAATAGAATTCCTGAACCTTGTATTCCGGTCGGGTGCCTTAAAACCGGTGCAAAACGGGAAATTCAACGGGAGAAACGGGAAAACAGTGGTTTCCTGGAGCCCGTTGTGCTATAATAGCCGAGATAAGCAGTTCAATCATAGGAGGATGTCGGATGAGCTTAACCAAATCCACCAAAGTGGATACCAACCAATATGAGCTTGAGATCGCTGTTGAACGGGATACCTTTCAGGACGCGGTCCAGAAAGCCTACCATAAAAACGTGGGCAAGATGAATGTGCCGGGCTTCCGCCGCGGCCATGCGCCCCGTTCGGTGATCGAAAAATTGTACGGCGAAGGCGTTTTTTATGAGGACGCGGTGAACGCTCTTTATCCGGAAGCCTATGAGGCGGCCGTCAAAGAAGCGGGCATTGATCCGGTAGATCAGGCAAACGTCAAAGTCGACAAAGTGGATGGCGACGGCTTTACCTTCAAGGCGACCGTTATCGTGAAGCCTCAGGTAGAGCTGACGGAGTATAAAGGTCTCAAAGCGACGTGCTATCACGAAAAAGCGGATGAGAAGCAAGTCGATGATGAGATCGAGCGCGTGCGCAACCGCAACGCCCGCGAGCTGACCATCGACGACCGCGCCGCCGAAAAGGACGACGTCGCCAATATCGATTTTGAAGGTTTCCTCGACGGCAAGGCTTTCGAGGGCGGCAAAGGCGAGAAAACGGACCTGAAACTCGGCTCCGGCCAGTTCATTCCGGGTTTTGAAGATCAGGTCGTCGGCCACAAGACCGGCGAGTCTTTCGATGTCAACGTCACGTTCCCGAAAGACTATCAGGCCAAAGAGCTGGCCGGAAAAGACGTTGTCTTCAAAGTCAAGCTCAACGCCATCAAAAAAGACGAACTGCCCGAGCTCGACGACGAATTCGCCAAAGACGTCAGCGAGTTCGATACACTGGCCGAATATCGTGCGGATGTGCGCAAGCATCTCCAGGAGCATAAGGACGAGCACGCCAAGGAAGATGCCGACGACGATCTGCTCGACGCGCTGACCGACGGCCTCAAAGCCGATATCCCGCCGGTGATGATCGAGCACGCCATCGATTCCGAAGTGCAGAGCTTCGATTATCGTCTCCGCTCGCAGGGGCTCAATCTCCAGACGTATCTCCAGTATACGGGCATGGATCTGAAGAAATTCCGCGAGGGCTTCCGCGAAGGCGCTGAAAAGCAGGTAAAACGCCGTCTGGCGCTCGAAAAAGTGGCGGAGCTTGAAAACATCGCCGTTTCCGACGAGGATATCGAAGCCGAATACAAGCGCCTCGCGGATGAATATAAAGTAGACGAAAAGCGCATCCACACCGCTGTTTCCAGTGATACCGTCGCGGCGGACCTCAAGATCGACCGCGCCGTCGATGTGGTGAAGAAGAGCGCCGTCATCACCGATTCGGATGAGCCGAATCCCAAGCATCAGCCGAAGCCCGCGAAGGCCGAAGCCGCTCCCGCCGCCGAAGAAGCGGCCCCCGAAGCTAAGGAAGCCGACAGTTCGGCAGAATGACCGCACCGGGCGCCCGAAAAGGCCGCCCTTTCTTTTCATAGATCCCATTGTCAACCCGATGGCCTGTAAAGGAGTTGTTGTGAAATGAGTAGTCTTGTTCCTTACGTGATCGAACAGACGAACCGCGGAGAACGTTCATACGACATTTTTTCCCGTCTGCTCAACGACCGTATCATTATGCTTTCCGACCAGGTCAACGATACGACGGCAAGCCTCGTGGTGGCCCAGCTTCTGTTTTTGGAAGGCCAGGATCCGGATAAGGATATCCAGCTTTATATCAACAGCCCGGGCGGCGTCATCACTTCCGGCATGGCCATTTTCGACACGATGCAGTATGTCAAATGCGATGTTTCGACCATCTGCATCGGCATGGCGGCCAGCATGGGTTCGTTCCTGCTGGCGGCCGGCGCCAAAGGCAAACGGTTCGCCCTTCCGAACAGCGAAATCATGATCCATCAGCCGTCCGGCGGCACGCAGGGCCAGGCGAGCGATATCAAGATCGCGGCCGAGCATATCCTGCAGATCCGTAAGCGGATGAACACGCTGTATTCCGGGTTTACCGGCAAGCCGGTGGAAGAGATTGAGCGCGACACCGAGCGCGATAATTTCCTGACGGCCGATGAGGCCAAGGAATATGGCTTGATCGATAAGGTAATTACCAAGAGGTAAGGTGCTTTATGGCAAAGTTTGAAGACAGAAGAATGCTCAAGTGCTCTTTCTGCGGGAAGACACAGGAGCAGGTAAAGCGGCTCATTGCAGGGCCGGGCGTCTATATCTGCAACGAATGCGTCGAGCTTTGCCTGAGTATTCTTGAAGACGAAAACGTGATCGCGCATCCGCAGATCACGGGAGACGACAAAGCCGTTACGCTCGCGAGGCCGAAGGAGATCAAAGAGATCCTCGACCAGTATGTCGTGGGGCAGGACGATGCCAAAGTCGCGCTCTCGGTCGCGGTCTACAATCACTATAAACGGATCTATTACGGCGAAGCATCCGATGTGGAGCTTCAAAAGAGCAATATTCTGCTGCTCGGGCCCACCGGCGTGGGTAAGACGCTGCTGGCGCAGACGCTGGCGCGTATCCTGAAAGTGCCGTTTGCCATCGCGGACGCGACCACGCTCACCGAAGCCGGTTATGTAGGCGAAGATGTGGAGAACATCCTGCTTCGTCTCATCCAGGCGGCGGATTACGATGTGGAGCGCGCCGAGCATGGCATCATTTATATCGACGAGATCGATAAGATCGCGCGCAAGTCGGAGAACCCGTCCATTACGCGCGACGTGAGCGGCGAGGGCGTCCAGCAGGCGCTGCTGAAGATCCTTGAGGGCACCGTCTCCAATGTGCCGCCGATGGGCGGACGCAAATATCCGCATCAGGAATTTATCCAAATCAATACGAAGGATATCCTGTTTATCTGCGGCGGCGCGTTCGACGGGCTTGATAAGATCATCGAGAAGCGTACCATGAGCAAGACGCTCGGGTTCGGCGCGGATATCCGCGGCAAGAAGGAAAAGGCGAGCATCAACGTGTTCAAGCAGGCCACGCCGCAGGATCTGGTCCATTTCGGCCTCATTCCTGAACTGGTGGGCCGCGTGCCGGTGATCACCACGCTCGACCCGCTTGACCGAAAAGCGCTCATCAGCATCCTCACGGAGCCGAAAAACGCCATCATCAAGCAGTATGTCAAGCTGTTCAATATGGACGGCATCGAGCTCGTATTCGACGAGTCGGCGCTCAACGCCATCGCCGATAAGGCCATCGCCCGCGAAACGGGCGCGCGCGGCCTGCGGGCCATCATGGAAGAACTGCTCACCAACGTGATGTACGAGGTGCCTTCCGACGGCACGGTCTGTAAAGTCACCATCACGGGCGACTGTGTGACGGACAACACCGCCCCGCAGATCGAGCACGACCCGAACAAAAAAAGCACGAGGCTCACGCTTCCGGCCAAGAAACCGGCGCAGAAAAAGCGTGAGGACGCTTCGTAAATTCCCTATATCGAAATAAAAACGGACTGCTTTAGTGGGCAGTCCGTTTTTTTAGCAAAAAACGCCTCAAGTCGTCCGGCGTATTGGCTTCCGGGCGCTCGATCACATACTCGAGCGCCGCGCGCTGGGCTTTTCCGCAGGCCGCGCCGGTAAAACCCAGCGCCGCGATCTCATCGCCGCGCAGAGCCAAATGCCCGATAAGATAAGGCTCTTTTCGAGCTAAGATGCGGCGGAGCAGGGTGCGCGGCGCGTCTGTATTTTCACCGAGCAGGGCGGCGCGGAGGGCAAGCGCTTCGTCGAGCAGAGCGGGCGGAAAGCGGCCCAGCGCGCGCTTGAGCGCCGGGGCGTCGGCAGGGAGGCCGGCGGACAGAAAGGAAAGAAAGAGCCGTATTTTTTCCGCCAGCCGGTTCGAGAACCGCAGGCGGATGAAGAAGTTCTCCGCGTCAAGCCCCGCAAGAAAAAGAAAAGCGGCCCAGCGCGCCGCCGGGTCTTTCGGGAAAGCCGCCCATGCCGCTTTATTTTCTGAAAAGTGCGTCCTTTTTGCCGGAGCGAACCCGAGCGCGGGCCAAACGCCTGTGAGCTCCGGGCGGAATGCCGTTTCCGGGTGCGGGCTGCACAGCAGCTTTTCCCACTCGCCGCGGACGCGCTCACCGCTAAGCTTTGAGACGGACGGCAGCGCATTTTCCGCCGCCCGGCACGTTTCGGGCTCGACCGAAAAATCGAGTTCCGCGGCGAAACGCCAGCAGCGGAGGATGCGCAGGGCATCTTCCGCAAAGCGGCGGCGCGGATCGCCCACCGCGCGGATAAGGCGCGCGCGCAGATCGTACGCGCCGTGGAACGGGTCACACAACCCCTTATGAGGGTGCCAGGCCATCGCGTTCACGGTAAAGTCGCGCCGGGAAAGATCTTCCCGCAGGCTGGTGCCAAAGCGGAGGACTTCCGGATGGCGGGCATCCCGCGTGCCGCTTTCGGAGCGGAACGTGGTCACTTCCGCCTGCGCGCCGCGAAAAAAGACCGTCACGGTGCCGTAGCGCAGGCCGGTGGGCGCTGTTTTTTCAAACAGAGCCTGAACCTGTTCGGGCAGGATGCCGGCGGCAATATCGTAGTCTTTCGGCACGCGGTCCATCAGGCTGTCCCGCACACAGCCGCCCACGAGCCACGCTTCCGCGCCCGCCTGCTCGAATACGGCCAGCATCGCCCGGATGCCTTCGGGCAGGGTTTCTTTCACGAAAGACTGCCGCCGCACAGCCGGAGGATAAACGAGCAGAGGTCGTCGGTCGCGTGCGGCTTGCCGACCAGGCGGATGTTCTTTTCCATACATTCTAATTTCTGCGGGTATAGAAAGAGCTGATAGAGCGCCTCGTCCACCGGATAGGTCTCCGTGACGTTGACGGCCAGCCCGTTGTTCACTAAAAATTCCACATTCCGTTCTTCCTGGCCGGGAATGGGATTGATCATCAGGATCGGCAGATTTTTGGCCAGCGCCTCGCTGGTGGTGAGCCCGCCGGGCTTGGTGATGATGCAGTCCGCGGCGTCCATCATCACGTCTACATCGTCCACAAAGCCGTAGCTGTGCACCGGTTTTCGGGTCTTGAGCCGGGAGACGCGCTCATAGGCCCGTTTGTTGTTGCCGCACACGGCCAGGACCTGAAAATCCGCGTCCAGCCCGTCGATCTGGCCGATGATGCCCGCGAGATTGCCGTGGCCCATGCTTCCGCCCATCACGAGGACGGTAAAACGGCCCGGGTCGATGCCCAGCGTCTTTCTGGCGGCGGGCTTTTCCATTTTCAGAGAGAATTTTGGGTGGATCGGGATGCCGAAAGGCAGGATCTTGCCGGGGTCGATCCCCTTCTTTTCCGCCTGGCGGGTGAGCAGTTCGCTTGCCGTGATGAAATAGTCGATATTCGGCACATCCTGCCAAAACGGATGGATGGTGAAATCCGTGATGATGCCGATGGTCTTGGCATGGACACGGCCGTTCGCTTTCATGGCGTTGATGAGCTGAGCGGAAAAGATATGCGTGCAGACGATGACGTCCGGCTGGAATTCGCGTCGGAAAAAGCGCCCCAGCTTGATGGACATGATGGAGTTCGCCGCATTCAGAAGCGAATAGCGTCCTCTCCCCTTATCCATGCCTTCGGCGAGGCGGTAAGCCCGGCCGTAGGCCAGCGGCGCAACGGAAGTGGCCCACAGATACCCGCTCGCGATGGCTTTGTAGAGAGCGGGGCTGATGTAGCGGTAGGAATCGAGCGTGCGGCATTCCGCCCCCATCGCTTTGAGCTGTTCACACAGGGCCGAAGCGGTGGCGTTATGGCCCTGCCCCGCCGTATTGGTCAACAGCAGTACTTTCATACAGGTGCCTCCATCCCGCGCGGCGCATCCTCTCGTAAAGTGTTCAGATCGTTTTGACCAGCTCTTTGAGATATTTCCGGAAATCGGCGCCGATCTCCTTGTGAGTGAGCGCCGTTTCCACGGCGGCCTTCATGATGCCCAGCTTGCTGCCCATGTCGTATCGGATGCCCTCATAATCGACGCCGATCATGCCCTTGGTGCGGGAGAGTGCGCGCATGGCGTCGGTGAGCTGAAGTTCGCCGCCTGCACCGGCCGGCGTGTTTTCAAGGATATCGAAGATCTCGGGCGGCAGAACACAGCGCCCCAAGATCGAATACAGCGAAAGGACCTCGTCCGGCGTCTGAGGCTTTTCCACCATGTCGGTGACGCGGTAGAGCCGGTCGTGCAGGTGTTCCACGGCAAGAGAAGAATATTTGTGGATATCGGCGGAGGGCACTTTTTTGATGCCGGCGACCCCGAGACCGTATTCCTCATAAGCGGCGCAGAGCTGACCGATGGCCGGGTTTTTGCCCACGATAACGTCGTCGCCGTAAAGCACGGCGAACGGCTCGTTGCCCACGAAGGAACGCGCGATCAGCACCGCGTGGCCGAGACCGTGCGTCTCTTTCTGGCGCATATAGGTGATGTTAGCCAAGTTGGCCACATCCAGCACGATCTGGAGCTTGTCCAGCTTGCCGGCCTCGGCCAGCTTCTGCTCAAGCTCGGGACTGCGGTCGAAATGATCTTCCATCACCGTCTTGTTGCGGTTGGTGATGATGAGGATCTCTTCAATACCGGCGTTTACCGCTTCTTCTACGATATATTGAATGGCCGGTTTGTCTACCAGCGGAAGCATTTCTTTCGGAATGGCTTTAGATGCAGGAAGTACGCGCGTCCCGAGCCCGGCGGCGGGAATAATGGCCTTCTTGACTTTCATACGTTTTTGTCCTCCTTGTTAAACATATCCATTATACCATACGGAATAAGCAAAGTATATCCCCGCTTGCTCCCGCCCCAACATTTTACATTGGGTTCAAACAAAAGAAACAAAGCATGCTATAATAAAAGAAGACTTTTCTGGTGGTGATGTAACGATGTCAGATCCGGATTTTCTTGAAAAAAAGATCGAAAAACCGGACTTCTCTGCCCCGCAGGATGCGGGCGGAGAAGATGTGCAAAAAAGGATACGCGAAAACTTTTTAAAAATCAAAAAGAAAAAAGGGACGGTGTCCCCGCCGATGCCGGAAATTTTCTTTAAAAAGCCGGACGAGGCGCAGGCAGACGCCCTGATGAACGCCAACCGGGCGCTTTTTGAAGCGTTCGTGAGGGTCGAGCTGGCCATTCTGCACAATAGGCAGGAAAGCGATGACGCGGACCGACAGATGATCGTGCCGGACGAAAACGGAGAACTGACCGTTTGTCCGGCGGAAGGCAGGGCACGGTACGTCTGTGAGGTGAAAGACCGCGCTTTTGCGGAATGGCTCATTCAAAATTACGGAAAGGAAGTCAAGATCCTTTGCGGTGAGACGGGCGGCGGAGAAGACTAATGCCTCCCGTTTTGGCCGCAGGCAGCAGTACGCCCCGCGCGGAGTTTTTCTCCGCGCGGGGCGTATTTTCAAAGCGGCCGGTCTTGTTTTTCAAAAAAGATCATTCCATCACGCCGATGTGTTTATCGAACGTGCTGCAGCAGGTGGAATCGCTGTCCTCGGCCCGATTGCTCGCACCCATGGCGTCGACTTCCAGATGCTGGGCTTGGCATTGGTGCCGGTCATTGTAGCGGCAGTTTTCAACACCGCATTTCACAGCCATTTT
>CAUULH010000007.1:0-16193 GCA_963545875.1 uncultured Ethanoligenens sp. | reverse complement strand
ACGGAGCGCATCGTAAGAGCGGTGGAGCAGGGAGACCTTTCCGTTCAGGCGGACGAAGAGCCGTTCGAAGGCAGTTTCCGCGAGATCATCGCCGGGCTGAACCGTACCGTGCGGGCCGTGGCAGATCCTATCCACGAGACCGTCGAGCATTTGGGCAGATTGGCCGACGGCGACCTTGCCGTACATATTACGCAGACGTACGGCGGCGCGTACGGCCGTATCAGCCACGCGGTCAACAGCATGGCCGACCGTTTCGGCGGTCTGATCGGGCAGGTGCAGAGCGCGGCGGTGGAAGTGAACGCGGGAGCTGGGGAGATGTCCGGCGCCAGCCAGACGCTCTCCAACGCGGCGGTGGCGCAGACGGATTCGGTGAAACAACTGACCATTCTCATCGCCGATGTGCTGGAAAAATCCCGCGAGGGCGCCGACCGGGTCGGCGACGCGGCCGAAATGGCGGCGCAGACTTCCGCCAGCGCGGACGACGGCAGCAGCGATATCCGGGAGATGGTCTCGGCGATCGGAGAGATCGGCGATGCCGCGCGCGATATTTCCAAGATCATCAAAACGATCGACAGCATCGCGTTCCAGACCAATATCCTTGCTCTGAACGCGGCTGTGGAAGCGGCCCGCGCGGGGCAGCACGGCAGAGGTTTCAGCGTGGTGGCCGAAGAAGTACGGAACCTGGCGACGCGAAGCGCCAGATCCGCGCGTGAGACGGCAAAGATGATCGAAGAAAGCATCGAGAAAGTCAAACACGGCGAGATCATCGCCCGGCGCACGGCGGAAAAATTCACCAGCATAGACGACGCCGCCCGCCGCGCATCGGAACATCTCCAAGCCGTTTCGTCGGCTATCCGCGAGCAGGCCAACGAGATCGTGCAGGTCGATCAGGCCGTGCGCCGCATCTCCGCTTCCGTGCAGGACAATTCTGCCACATCACAGCAGACGGCGGCATCCGGCCAGCAACTTTCCGGGCAGGCGCAGATGCTGCTCGAAGCGGTGAAACAGTTCCGCCTGAGCAGCTGATTTCGAAAAACAGCTTTCACGGCGCTTGATAGAGACAGGCTGAAAGACTTTCCCCAAGCAAGAACGTAAAATCCCCTTTGCCGCTCGTTCACAGATTCTGAACGATCTGGACCTTCATCCCGTTCGGATCTTCCGCAAAGAAAAAGCGGATGAAAGGCGCGGGCTGGACCGGCTCGCACAAGATCTTCACGCCTTTCTCTTTCAGCTTTCGATACGCCTCGTCGAGAGAGGGCACTTCAAATCCCCACGAGATGTCGCGGCCGACATCGCCGCCCGGCCGGGAAGTATCCTGGATGAGTTCCAATCTCGATCTGCCGTCTCCGACAAAGGCGATCTCGACCCGGTCGCCTTCTTTGAGCCGCTTGACTAGTGAAAGACCGAGAACGTCGGTATAAAATTGCACGGACTGATCCAAGTCTTTGACGTAAAGGGTGCTCCAGCAAAAATTCATAGGTTCCTCCAGAAAATACTCAAAATTCCTCGTATACGTCCGGATCCTGATTTTTCGTGCGTCCGTCCGGCCGGCTCAGCGCATCGATCGCGGCCATCTCGTCCTGCGTCAGCGAAAAATCGAACAGGCTCAAATTTTCGATCTGATGCGCGTCGGAAGACGCCTTGGGGATCGGCAGGGCGCCGAGCTGCACATGCCACCGCAGAACGATCTGCGTGACGGTACGGCCGTGCGCTTCGGCGATTTTTATGAGCGTTTCCTCTTTCAGAATGCGGTTCGCACGCCCGAGCGGGCTCCAGGATTCCGTCACGATGTGATGTTCCCGGTTCCATTCCCGCTGTTTTTCCTGATTGAAATACGGATAGAGCTCCACCTGATCGATGCTGGGCGTGACGCCCGTTTCTTTGATGATCCGCTCGAGATGATGAGGGAGAAAGTTGCATACGCCGATGGAGCGGACGAGGCCGCGCTTTTTCACCTCGATCATCGCCTGCCAGGCTTCCACATAGAGGTCTTCTTTCGGATTCGGCCAATGGATGAGATAAAGGTCATAATAGTCCAGCCCGGCGCGGTAGAGCGATTCCTCCACCGTTTCGATCGCCTCTTTGAAGCGATGATGGCGGCCCGGCAGTTTGGACGCGATCAAAAGCTGATCTCTTTGCACGCCGGTTTTCCGCACGGCCTCTCCGACGGTGCCTTCGTTTTCATAATTGAACGCCGAATCAAGCAGGCGATAGCCGTTTTGGACCGCCCGCCGGATCGCGTCCGCTCCGTCAAAACCTTTGAGCTTGTAGGTGCCGAACCCGACGGCGGGCAGCTTCAGCCCGTCGTTCAGCGTGATCTCCGGTATCCGTTCCATTTTGAAAGCATCCTCCTTTTTATTTTACCCACTGAATGACCTGCCCGGCCGTCTGCCGGGTCTGCGGAAAAGCCGGGTCTGCCGCGCGGTAGCCGAAAGCCACCATGCAGGCGATACCGAATTCTTCCGGCCGATACAGCTTCTCGCCGCTCAGTACGGCTTCGGCCTTTTCGCGGTCGAACCCTTCCATCGGGCAGGAATCGACGCCGATCAGCGCGGCGGCCGTCATCATATTGCCCATGGCGATATAGGCCTGCTTGCAGGCCCAGTCGAACATGGCCCGCTCGCTGTCCAGCAGGCGAAAATCGTGCTTCTGAAAATTTTCGACCGCGTCCGTCATGCCCTGCGCCACGTTCTCCGGCAGTTTTTTGACTCCGCGGATGAAATCATGGAAATAAGGCGAATCATACCGCAGGTCTTTCATCCTCCGCGCCAGAATGACGACGAAATGGCTGGCCGTTTTCAGCTTTTTCTGCGCGCCCCACGCGGTGGGATACAGGCTATCCCGCACGGCTTGGCTTTGAACGACCAGGAACTTCCACGGTTCCAGCCCGAAAGAGCTCGGCGAGAGACGGCCCGTCTCCAGAATATAGGCGATTTCGTCGTCCGGGATCTTTTTTTTCGGGTCGAATTCCTTGCACGCGTGGCGGAACGCATAGGCTTTCAGGACCTGTTCCATCGTTTTCTTTTGATCTTCCATCGTTTCATACCCGGCCTTTCTTTCTTCTTTTTATTTGTAGTATACTCTTTATGGGACTGTTTTTATAGAATGCACATTTTTGATACCCGGTATCCAAAACGATATCGCCCGAAAAGAAGGAGGAACTATGCCCGCAAAAGATCTCCGTTCCGCGACCATCCGCCGCCAGTGCCCCGTTGAAACGTCGCTCTCCATCATCGGAGGCAAATGGAAAGGCATGATCCTGTATCATCTCTTGAGCGGGACGAAGCGCTTTTCCGAACTGGAAAAGGCGATCCCCGCCGTCACGCATCGGACGCTGACGCTCCAACTGCGCGAGCTGGAAAACGACGGCATCATCTCTCGAAAAATCTACGCCGAAGTACCGCCCCGCGTCGAGTATTCGCTCACCGAATTCGGCCGCTCCGTGCGCCCGGTGATCGAATCCCTGCGGCAGTGGGGACAGGCTTACCAAGACTTAAAAGAAACGCCTTCCGGCTCACGGCAGGAGAAAGAAAACTGAGCGCCGTTCTTTCCCCGTTTTGATAGCCTTTTCCCCCTTTTTCTGCTACAATAGAGCTTGGAAAGGGGAGCCGTTTATGTCGCTTGTCACGCTTTCGGAGCAGATCCTCCGGCAGAAGAAAACTTTTCTGTCTTTAGACGACCTGCGGGCCTTGAGCCGCCCGGCTTCTTACGCGGATTTCTTCCAGATCGTCACCTCTTTGCAGGAAAGCGGCGTGCTTCGTCCGGCGGGCCCGGCTCGCGGCACCAACGGCATGGTGCCGCCGCTCCGCTTGAAATACCGCGTTCTGCGCAGAGAGGAAACCGACCCCGCCGCGCTTTCCGAGATCCGCCTGCTGGCACCCGGGCTCAACATCTCCGGCTATCTCGCGCATCCGGCTCTCTATCAGAAGCACCGGGAGATCCTGCTGCCGTTCAGCGCTTTTCTGAAAACACGCAAAGAAGAGCTCGCGGCGCCAATGTCGATCAACGAGCGCTCCTACGCGATCTGGAAAAGGGAAAAGCTGCTCCGAAGCGCGGCCTGCCGGGCCGTTCTCCGATACAACGGCTGGGCGGATAAAATGAACGTCTACGGCACGCCGGAACCTTTCTTCGACTTTCTCTGTGACGATCGGCCGCAAAACCTGCTCGTTCTGGAGAACAAGGACACCTGGTACACGCTCCGCCGCCTGCTGATGCGCCGCCCCGATAAGCGGACGCTTTACGGCGTGCGGCTCGACGGCGTCGTACTGGGCGAGGGAAACAAGGCGACGCGCCCGCACGCGCTTGAAGAATACGCGTCGCTCCTGCCCGGGGCCGCGCCGCGTTTTCACTACTTCGGCGATCTCGATTACGAGGGCATCCAGATCTGCCTTTCGGTCATCAAAGCCAACCCGGCGCTGTCCGTCGAAACCTGTTTGCCCGCCTATCGGGAGCTGATGGCGCGCGGGCAGAAGACCGGCGCGGAAAAAGTGCTCTCCCATCAGGAAAAACCATCCGGTCTGGCCTCGTTCCTCTCGCTTTTTGATACGGAAGAAGCGGAAAAAATGGAAGCGATGCTGGCCTCCGGCTTTTTTCTGCCGCAGGAGATCCTGAACGCGCCGTATTTTGAGGCGCGGCTCTCAAAAACGGGGGCGGCTCATGTTTGATTTTCTCGCGCAGTTCGATAAGCGGATGGCGTTCATCGCCGCTGCGGATTCGCTGATCAACCGGCAGAACACCGCCAAAGAATTCGAGCAGACGTTCGGCAGGAACACGATCGACAACCTGCTCGTCTCCGTGCTGGTCTTCATCATGGAACGGACGCTTTCGGAAGAACACGACTGCACGCTGGCGAGCATCGCCGGCTTTCTGCGCGCCATTCTGCCCGCCTACGGGCAGACGGTCTCCGACGCGCAGGCGGGGGAGCTGGCCCGCTATCTGATCAAAGACATCCTTCAGAACAAAGGCACCAGACGGACCTATCGGGTGATGCGCTATCCGGACGGTCCGGCGGAACAGGATGTCCGCCTGATCGCCGACCGCGACGTCGGGCACGGTCAGGTCGTCTATGAACTGACAAGGCAGGGATACGATTTCCTGTTCCGCACCAAAGAAGTGGACGACAAGCTCGGTTTTCAGATCGAGGAGATCCGCCTCCAGCTTCAGATCGAAAAACATTACTATCACGACGCCATCGGCCAGAGCCGGAATCTGCTGCGGCTTCTGCGCCAAAAACAGAACGAGCTCGATCAGTTCGACCGGCAGATGCGGCAGGATCTCTCCTCGATCTCCGGCGAGGTCTACGAAGACCTGATTCGGGGGATCGACGCCATGCTGACGGAAGAATACCGCATGCTCGAAAAGATCGAGGATCAGGTGCGGCGCGCGCAGGCCCACTTTGAGGAGGAGCGGGACCGCCGCGGCCGGCTCGATGAAAAGGCTTTGCAGGCCAAAACGGAAGTGGACGGCATCTTCGCCAACGTCCGGCGCGCGCTGGAGCGCCAGCGGTCCCTCATCGCCCAGTGCGCGTCGCTCCAGAACCGGTATGTCGAGATCCTGCAGAACGCCATCCTGTATCATACCGCGGACCGGTACGACATGGAGGCCGAAGTTTTAAAGCCGCTTGCCGCCAAGACGTTCCACAGCCCGGAAGAAGCCGACAGCCTGTTTCAAAAGCTGCTCGCCCCGCTCCTTCTGCCCCGGCTCCCCGCGGTGCTGAATCTGAAAATGATCTATGACCGGCAGGCCAGAATTTCCGAGAGCGGGGACGAGCAGCCGCGTGAAACGGAAGAAATTGAATCGGAAAAAGCCGCTCTCGAGCGCATCGAACAGCGGAACGCGGCCCATGTCCGCCTGATCGACCGTTTGTTCGCCTTTGCCGCGTCCCATCCTCAGGGGTTCTCCCTCCGGGATTTCTGCGGCGGGCTGGAAGAAAAGAACGAGTTGGAGCCGCTCTGCCGCGAGCGGCTCCTCTTTCTCGCCATGCTCAAGCTGTATGAGATCGGGCAGATTGATCTTTCGCTCTGGGCACAGCGCCATGAGGAATGGGTGGAAGACGGTTCGGGCGAATTCGACCTTGCCTACTGCCTTGGCCGCATCGCCGCGCGTCGCCCCGATCTTTACGGCCTGCGCTCTCTTTCTGTCCGCAAAGGATGCGGAACGGCCGTTTTCTCGCTTTCTTCGGGCCGGAAAGATGAAGCCGGGCCGCTCCGGATCCAAATGGAAAATTTGCTTTTCGAGGTGAAACGGAATGAAGGAAACCTATCAGATCCTGAAAACACTCTTGATGAACGGTGAACTGGATGCCGGCGACGATAAGGCTCTGTTCAGCGAATGGAAAGATCCGCGGGTGCGCGACGAGCTGGAAGATCTGGCCGAGGCGCTCTCGTTCGCTTTGGTAGAAGTGCCTCACGCCGTCTACCTCGTTCCGGAGATGGATAATCCGTTCCTGAGCGTCTCGCTCGGCGATCTGCGCCGGAACGTGGGGACCGCCGCCCATACGGTGGATGCGTTTCTTCAATGCTATATCCTCATGTTCATCCTTTACCGTTTCTACGGCGGCAAAAACGCCAACCCGAAACAGACCGCCTTTCTTCAGATCGCCGATATCGTCAGAGATCTGGACAAAAGGCTCCAATCGGCGGATACGCACCGCGCCGAAGTCTGGCAGGAGGAAATGGGCATCAATTTTGAGCGCATCGCGCAGGTATGGAACAACCTTTCCCTGCGGGAGACCAACAAGAGCACGACGCGCGAGGAAACGGTCCGGCGGGCGTGCCGCTTTTTGGAAAAGCAGAAGCTCGTCAACCTGCTGGACGATCAGCGGGAGATCCGCCCGACACAGCGTCTGGACGACCTGATGCTCCATTATTATCTGAACGACGAGCGTGTGCAGGATATCCACCGCCTGTTTGCGAAAGAAGAGGACGACCATGCCTGAGATCAACCGCATCCGGATCGCCAATGTGAGCTGGGAACACCGGATCATCAACGACGAGCTGTACGACTGCTACGACGGGCAGAACATCCTGCTCAACCTGGCCAACGGCGGCGGCAAGAGCGTTCTTGTCCAGATGATGCTCCAGCCCATCCGCCCCACCTGCCGCCTGCACGGCCGGCCCGTCGACGATTATCTCTCCACGAGCGTCTCCCCGACGTATCTTCTTCTCGAATGGAAGCTGGACAATACGCCCCGCCCGAAGTATCTGCTGACCGGCATCGCGATGTGCGCCATCGGGCAGACGGGCGAGAGCGCGCGGCGCACCAAATATTTCACGTTCACCAATACCTATATCGAAGCCAATCCCTACGACATCAAGCATTTCCCCTTCATCCGCCACGAAGAGAACAGCGTGCGGTATACGGCTTACGACAAGGCGTTCGAAGAGCTCAAGCAGGCGAAGGGAGACGCTTTCGCCCTGCGCTGTTTCCCTTTTGACGAGAGCGCCGCCTACCGCGCCGAACTGCGGGAATACGGCATCCTGCCGGAAGAATGGGCGCTCCTCGCCGAGATCAACGACAAGGAAGGAGGCTTGGACGAGCTGTTCTCGTCCTGCAAGACTTCAGACAGCTTGATGAACCGCTGGATTCTTCCCGCCGTATCGGAAGAACTGGGCCAGGGCGGCACGGATCTGATCGACATGACGCTTTCGGTCATGCAGTCGATCCTTTCCAAAGAAGATATCCTTCGGGAAAAGGAACTTCTGGACGATTTCCTTGAAAAAGCGGGCACTCTCCGGCGGGAGCTGTCCGAGCTCTGCGATGCCATGGATGCGGAAGAAAAACAGGCCGGCGAACTTTCCGGCCTGTACGCCTGGCTCTCCGCCCAAAAAGAAACCGCCGAGCGCGTTCTCGCGCGGTGCCGCGCCCAAAAAGAGGAGCGGGAAGAAACGCTCCGCCGTATCGACCGGGAAGAACGCTCCGAGATCGTGCTCCGCCGCCGGGCGGACCGCCGGGCCAAAGAAGCGGGAGCCGCCCGCGCGAAAGAGGCGCTCTCCGCCGCGGAAGCGGAAAAAGAAGAAACGGAGACCGCCGAGAAATGTATGAGCGCCGCCCGATTCGCCGCGGAAAAGCGGAAAGCGGAGCAGACGATCGCGTCGCTCAACCAGCAGATCACCGCGCTTCTCGCCGGGCAGACGGACGAAACGTTCCGGCGGGTCGCGTTCACGCTCGGCAAGCGGTACGAATCTTTTCTCGCGCAGGCGGAAGCCGATCTTGCCCGGCTCGAGCAGGCGCTTTCCTCCGGCTCGCAGGCGCTCCGCGAAAAAGAGGAACACCAAAACGAGCTGAAAAAAGAGATCGGGCGGGAGACACGGGAGGCCGGCGCCGTGGGCGAGCGCGTCGAAATCTTTCGGAAAGCAGAAGGCGGCCTTTTGGCCCAGCTCTCGCTGGACCTGCGGCGCAGTCTGACCGGCGAGCTGGTACCGGCGGAAATCGAGGCGGCGAAAGAAGACCTGCAAAAGCGGGCGGACGGCTTCGCGGCGGCAAAAAAGCGGCTGGAAGAAGCTGACGCCGCCAACCGCGCCGAAACGGACGAACTTGCCAAAGAACGGGAAACGGCCGGGCAGGAACGGGAAACGGCCGCCGTTGCCGTCGAAAAGCGAAAACAGGAATACGAAACCTTTGAGCAGGCGGAAAAAGCGCAGAAAGAGCGGCTCGAACGAAACGGCATCGAGGCGGCCCGCCTGTACGACCGGGATTTCTGCGTGTCGTTCTTTCAACAGCTGCGGGACCAGATCGACGCCGACCAGGAAGAACATCGGCGCCGCACGGACGCGCTCGTCAAAACGCGGACAGACTGCCAAAACGGGACGCTCCACACCGACCGGCGCTTCGGCGAATGGCTCAAACGGGCGGGCATCGCGTTCGAGACCGGCGAAAGCTATCTGCAACAGCGCCCGGACGAGGAGCGGAACGCCTGCCTGAAAAAAAATCCGCTGCTCCCGTTCTCATTCGTCGTTTCAAGGCAGGACCTGAAGCGTCTGCCGTCTCCGGAAAGCGGGGAGACGACGGACCGCGTCTGCCCGGTCGTCACCTACGACGAGATCGCCGCGCCGTGCGCTGTTTCGGAAAAATGCGCGGTGCTTTCGCCCGATCTCCGTCTGCTCTGCCTGTACGACGAAAACGGACTGCAAAAGGCTTCGCTCGAAGCGTATCAAAGCCGGCTGGATGAGCAGATCCAGCGCCTGAAAGAGGAAAGCCGGGCTCTGGCCGTCCGCCGAGCCGCCGCCGAGGACGATCTGCGCGCCGCGCTCGATTTCCCGTACCAAAAAGAAAGCCGCGCCGGACTTTTTGCCGCACAGGAAGCGGCGGAGCAGGCTTATCGGGATATCGGCCAAAAAATCGAGACGCTGGAAAAGAAGGAACGGGAAAACCGGGAAGCATCCCTCCGCCTGAATGAGTCCCGTCATCAAATCGAACAAAAGCAGAAGAGCGCCGCAGAGGCGATTGCCCGATTTACCGCTTTTCTGGCACAAAACGAGGCTTTTGAGGTCGATTTCCGCCGGCAGGCCGAGCTTGCCGATGCCCTCCGCACCCGCCAGAACGAGCTGGACGCCCTCGAAGCCGGCATCCGCTCGCTGTCAGATCAGCTCCGCGACGAAAAACAGCGTGAAGAAGAAGAACGGCGAAAACAGACGCTTTTCCGTCAGAAGAAGGAGGCCCTCGAAGAAACGACCGCCGCCGAACCGCTCGACTGGCCGCTCGAAGAACTGGAAAAACAGCATGCCGCTTTTCTGGAACGCCGCGGCGCGACGGAGCGTGAGCTCCGCGGGCAGAAAGAAGAAGCCGCCAAAGCCAAAGCCCAAGCGGAAGAAACGTTGGCCCGGCAGTATGCCGAGCTGCCCGCCGCCTCGTATGAATCCCTCGCTTTTTCCGAAAAGGCACTTGCCGAAGCATCGGAAAAAGCGAAAAAAGCGGCGCGGGCGTATACCTCGGCCGTAAAAATCTCTGCGGCGGCAGACGCGGAAGAACAGACAGCGGCGGACCGCCTCCAAGACGGGGCGAAAGAGCTGAAGAAAGCGGGGCTCGACGAGCCGCTCGCGCCCGAAACGATCTTTGGGGACTATTCCCGCCGCCGGGAAAAGGCCCGCGCGGAACTCGCGGGACTCGACGCCGAAACGGCAGACAACCAGAAAAAGAGGGCCTCGCTCGAAAGCCGGGCCAATGCGGTGGAACGCTATATCTCGCCGGTGGCATTCAAGCCGGCTCCCTCGCCGCGAAAAGGCACCTGGGAAGAGCTCGACGTCCGTTTGCTCGGAGAAGCGCTGAAAAAGCGGCGGGATGAGAATCAGGAAAAACGCCGGCTTTTTCAGACGGGCCTGCACGACGTCAAGCTCGCCTTTGCCGGCAAAAACGAAGTCATCGAGCGGTTTATCGGCATAATCTCGTCAGAAAAGACGCCGGAAACGTATGGAACCGGTTATTTTTTATATGAGCATTTGGACGAACAGTTCAAAATGGTAGAACAATGGCGGAACGCACGCACGCTCGCGCTCTCCCAGATGGAAAAGGAGAAGGGAAGACTGGTCTGGAACGCGCTGGAACACGGGCGCGCGCTGTACGATGAGCTGAAAAAGATGTCGGACGCTTCCCGCGTTCCGCTCTGGCAGGGCATGGGGCGCAGGCAGACCCTGAAGATCGGCGTGCCGGACACGCTGGACAAAGACAAGGCCAAGACCCGGATGACGGCCTATGTGGAAAACGGTATCGGCACGCTCCGCGCGGAAAAGAAGAAGGGAAAGCTGGACGACGCTCTTCTCCGACGGAAAATCGAGACCTATTTTTCCGATCAGCAGCTCCTCGAGCAGGTCATCGGGCAGCCCGATATCCCAATCTTCCTCATTAAAGTAGACCGCCGTCCGGAGAACAGCGGCTTAAGGCGATGGGAAAAGATCCTGGTCGAAAATTCCGGCGGTGAATTTTTCGTTTCCTGCTTCGTGCTGATCTCCGCGCTGATGAGCTACAAGCGCGACAGCCTGATGAACAAAAACGGCGTGCAGGAGACGACGCGGGTCTTTCTCATCGACAACCCGTTCGGAAAGACCTCCTCCGCGCATCTGCTGGAGGCCATGCTGCGCATCGCCGAGCGCTATCACACGCAGCTCATCTGCCTTTCCGATTTGAACCAGAGCTCTATTACGAACCGATTCGCCGTGATCTATCAGCTTGCGGTGCGGCAAGCGCTTTACAGCCGCAACTCTTATCTGCAAACAGAGCAGGTGCAGGTCAACCGCGACGTTCGTCCGAACGAGCTGCTGGAGCATGCCGTTTTGGCTACGCCCCCCGATCAGATGTCCTTTTATCAGGAAAAATGATTCCCGCAAACGACCCTTTATTTTTATGGTTCGCACCGCCGATGCGGTCGTTCACATTTTTATAAAAAGGCTGTGATATACTGTAGGGGGACGATGACAAAGCAGAGGTCTTGCGATATGATACAGATAAAACCAATCAAAAAACGCGGTGCGGCTTTTTCTTTCCGGCCTTTTTTCAGGCGGATGCGGCGTCTGGCTTTCCGCCTCGCCAGGAAGCTGAGGAGAAAATGTCTCAAACGGACCGTTCAGTTCCTTAAAGGGGGAGCGGTCAGGCGGCGCAGATGGGCCGCCTTGCTCGCCCGATGGCTGAAGAGCAGAAGCCATCGGCGCGCCGCTCTGCTTGCAGCCGCGGCCGTTCTGGTGCTTTGCCTGGTGCCGCTCATCTACCAGATTTCGTCATCTTCCGCCGCCGTGCGGAACAATGCCGTCTCTTCGCGGGCCGCGGCCGTGATCAACCAGAAAAAAACCACTGTGTCCTCTTCGTCTTCCGGCCTGAGCAAGACCGTCATCATCGATCCGGGGCATGGCGGTGCCGACCCCGGCGCCATCGGCGTCGGCGGCGTCTATGAAAAGACGCTGAATCTGGAGATCGGGCTCAAACTGCGCAGTGCCTTTCAAAAAGCGGGCTATAAGGTCATCATGACACGGAGCGACGACCGCTCTATCTACAGTGCCGGCAATCTCACGCTGGCAACCCAGAAAAATTCGGACCTCAACAACCGCGTGGCGATCATCCAGAGCCATCCGAATGCTTTTTTTATCAGTATCCATCAAAACGAAAGCGACGACAGTACATACAGCGGCACCCAAGTCTATTATTCCGCCAACAAGCCCGGCAGTGAAACGCTTGCCGAACTGATCCAGTCGCAGATCGAGCAAGACTTGGAGCCAAACAACAAGAGGCAGATCCACACGCAGGAAGATCTCCGGGTGCTGAAAGACGCCACGATCCCGGCTGTTCTTGTGGAATGCGGCTTCATCAGCAACGCATCGGACGCGGCCGAACTGCAGAACGGCACCTATCAGGATCGTTTGGTCGCGGACATCACCAAGGCAGCCGAGACTTTTTACGGACAAAGCGCCTCAGAGGATTCCTCTTCCTGAAGATTCCGTCACTAAAAATCGATCTCATCGGATATTCCTGCTCGGCGCGCACTTTTTCATTCTTGATCGCGCGACAGCACGCCGATTTATCGGGCCATACTCATTTGATGAGAGGGCCGCGGGGATGAAAACGGCATCCCTGTCGTCACGATCAGCCAAGTGAAGGGCCGGCGCAGAAATCTGCACCGGCCCTTCGCGTTTTTAAGCTTTTGGCAAAAACGGCGGTTCTTCAGATGACCCGCCTTCAAATTCATTCAGAAAATAGCGGTTCTCCTCCGCGTTATGCGGCCAGTCGGCAAAGCCGGTCACCAGATTGTAAAGCCGCTCGATATCCTCGGCGCGCTTCTGGTCGATAAGCGTATTCATGCAGCGCATCAGGCCCGCCGGTTTTTTCGGCACGGTCGAGAGCACCTGCAGAAACCACTTGTGCCATGGAAACAGCGTCTCGTTATAAGCCAAGATCAGGCGCCCGCCGTATAACGCGAACTGGAGCGCCGAGAGATGCGCAAGATAGCGGCTGTCGCGTCTCAGCGCTTCATAATAATGCAGCTTCCACGCGGAAAACTGGGCATAAAAGCGCATCATTTTCCGCATTTTCTGCTCCACGGGATAGCGCGCGGCCTCATGGGCCAGCTCGTTCAACCCGCCCAGACGGTCGAACGTGACGATCGCATCTTTGAAATCATAGCGCGCAGGTTCGCTCCCATTGGCCGCCACGCGGCGGATCTGAGAGACGGTAGTGAACTCTCCGTCCACAAAACCGCCCTCATAATCCGTGGCGCTGCGGTCAAAATAGCCGGTATTTCCTGCGCGGGCGCGGGCCGCATAAAAAGCATCCGAGCAGACGATCTTGACATCGAGATCGGAGTTTTCAAGGGCAAAACCATGTGCGACAGAGCCATAGATAAGGATGCCGTCCACGCCGTCCCACGCAGAAAGCTGCTTAGTCACCGCCAAGATGGCGGCTCGATGATGCTTAAACACGCGATCACACCCCATGGTCCTCACTGCGCAGAACGGCCGGGAGCCGTCTCGCTCTCTTAAACTATACCACAGGGCAGAAAAAAATCAACTCAAACCCGCAAAGCATGTGCATTTCGCCCCAGCGCGGCCAGCACCGGCAGCAAAAGCAGGGTCGTGATGACCGGCTTGAGGACATTGAGCACCGTAGCCGTGCCGATATAGCCCCAAAGCACCGGGGCCGTGAGATGAAAATGCATCACCTGCGCGAAAAACGGGGGCGCAATGAAATAATTGGCGACCACGCCGACCGCGACCATCGCGGCAAGTCCCGCAGCTCCGCCCGTCAGCACGGCGCGCGCGCGCTTTTTCCCGGCTTTCAGCAGGCCGCGCGCCACAATGGCCAGCGGCACCACCATCGCCGTGCCCACTAGAAAATTCATCAGCGCGCCGTAGCCCATATCCGAGGCCCAGTCCCTCGGAAAGAGCAGGAGATTCTTGACGGCCTCGACGGCGATGCCCGCCGCCGGCCCGAACAAAACGGCCGCCAGCGCGGCGGGCAGATCGCTGAAATCGATTTTGAGCGGCGTGCCCGGGAAAAACGGGATCTCGATAAAATAAAGAAGCGTGGATACGGCGGCCAGCATGGCGAGGACGGCCAAATGTTTGGTCTTTTGCGTTTGCATGAGTTTTTCTCCCTTTCGTACTGGGGGCGCAGAAAATGCAAAAATCCCCGGAGAATCTACTTTCTCCGGGGACAACTCGCAAAACATGCGTCTTTTTTCATCCGGACTGTACCGTCGGCCATGGAATCACACCATCTCTGCCATAAGCTCGCGGGCTCGTCGGCTTTTCGCCGCATTACCGCCGGTGGGAATTGCACCCCGCCCCAAAGACTATTGATTTTCTCTACCTTAGCACGCTTTCCGAACGCTGTCAAGCCCTCTTTTCATTTCCGCCGGATTATGGTACAGTTGACACAGCAAGAAAAGCGGGGAGGGAACTGCGATGGAAAACGATGCATTTAACGAAGGCGTAGCGCCGGGCGGCCTGCGTGACAAAAACCAGGTGAAGATCCTCATCTGCTACCTGCTCAAAAGCGTTGGGCAGCCGCTCTCCGCGTCCACGCTGGCGGAAGCGGTGCAGCACGACGGGCTGGCCAATTACTTCACGCTGGCGGATGCTCTGCACGCGCTCCTGCTCTCCGGCCACGTCGATCTCGTTGAAAAAGACGGTGAAAAATGCTATAAAACCACAAACCTTGGTGCGGGCACGGCGGCGCTTT
Source organism: uncultured Ethanoligenens sp. (assembly GCA_963545875.1). GTDB lineage: Bacteria > Bacillota > Clostridia > Oscillospirales > Ethanoligenentaceae > Ethanoligenens. Next base: position 1,532 of record CAUULH010000007.1, on the reverse strand, counting down.
TTGAGCGCCGCCTGCCGTACTCCGTGCGCGAAAAAGCCGTGAATACCGCGCTCCGGCTGCTGGCCCGCCGCCGGCGCGAAGCGGAGAACAAGGTGGAGATCACACGCGCCGGGCAGGGGCTGAACGTGTGCTGCGCGGTGCTCGACGGGCAGGACACGCTGCTCTCCATTTCCCTCTGGGTGCCGGATCTCGCGCAGGCCGAAGCGGTGAAACGCCGCTTTCTGAAAGACCCGTCGGCCGTGTACCGCGCCGCCGTGGCATTGATGACAGACCGCTCGGAGCCTGACGGTGAAAACCCTGACGGGCCGTCCGCGGGAAAGCCTGCGGATTAACGCAGCTTCATCGAGATATCGAGCGCTTTGACCGAGTGCGTGAGCGCGCCGATGGAAATGAGATCCACGCCCGTTTCCGCCACGGCGCGGAGCGTTTCCTGCGTCACGCCGCCGGAAGCTTCGAGCGGTACGCGGTGCGCCGTGCGGCGCACCGCCTCGCGCATATCGCCAAGGCTCATGTTGTCGAGCATGATGATATCCGCGCCCGCCGCGAGCGCCTGCCCGAGCTCGCTCAGGTTCCGCGTTTCCACTTCGATCTTGACGGTGTGGCCCACGCGGCCGCGCAGGATGGAGACCGCCTTTTCGATGCCGCCCGCAGCGTCGATGTGATTGTCTTTGATGAGCGCGGCATCGGAGAGATTGAACCGGTGGTTGCGCCCGCCGCCGACCGTTACGGCATATTTTTCCAGCACGCGCAGGCCCGGCAGCGTCTTGCGCGTATCGCAGACGGAAGCGCGCGTGCCCGCCACCGTTTTGACCGCGAGCGCCGTGGCCGTGGCGATACCGGAAAGGTGCTGCATCAGGTTGAGCGCCGTGCGTTCGCCTTTCAGCAGGGCGCGGGTGCGGCCGTGCACAGCCGCGGCGATGTCGCCTTTCTGTACGGCGTCGCCGTCTTTTTTCAGTCTTTCGACCCGCACGCCGCCGTCCAGAAGCTTTAGCGTACGAAGGGCGATATCCATCCCGCAGAGCACGCCGTCCTCTTTGACGCGGAACACGGCGTCCGATTCCTGCTCCTCGGGGATGAGGTTGTCCGTCGTCACGTCGATATAGTTGATGTCTTCTTTCAATCCCCGCAGGATGACCTCGTCATAATGCATATCCAGGATCACTCGGAGAGCACCTCCTCTAAGATCAGACCGGCCACGCCCGCGATGCTGCGCAGTTCGGTAAGCTCGCGGCTGTCGGCGTAGCCGGTCTTGAGTTCCGCTTCGATCTCGCGGATGCGCGGCAGGCTTGCGCGCGCTTTTTCTTTATCCACACTGACAAAATAGCTCTGCTGGATCAGCTCACGGATCTCGTCCCGCAGGGCCATAGGCGCGGCTTTACCGCTCTCGGGCACAAGCGTGCGCACCGCGGCGGGCGTATGGTCGGATGCCAAGATATCCGCCGCCGCGCGCCGCGAAAACACCAGCGCCTCAAGCAGTGAGTTGCTGGCCAGCCGGTTGGCGCCGTGCACGCCCGTATGCGCGCATTCGCCCA
>CAUULH010000006.1:0-16357 GCA_963545875.1 uncultured Ethanoligenens sp. | reverse complement strand
AAGAAAGGCCAAATCGGTTCGATAAAGTCCTATTTTGGTTACTCAACTAAATAAAATAGGCAAAAAGGGATGGAAAAAAGCCGGCCTGACAAACAAAACCGCTTTGGACTCATTTTGTCTGCCAGCCGGCCGGAAATCCGGTTTGCCGTTTCAGCCTATTGGACAGCACCGATGTCATGTCCCATATCGCAGGTGTAATTGAATTGAACAGTGTCGCCGTCTTTCAAGGCATACTGCGCGATACCGAGGTCGGGATAGCTTCCGTTTACCTCATATTCCCATCCGCTCAGCGGCCCGGCATCAAATTCCTTGATGTTGGCAATCTCACTCACATAGGCAGTACCCACCGAGCCGCCGCCCGTACAGTCGAACTGCATCCGTTTGGCTTTGCAGATCTCCGTGAAAAGCGTATACACCGTACTGCCTTTCGGCAAATCGGCGCCGGTATCCGCTAAAATAGTGCCGCTCGACGGAACGAGAGAGATCTTATCCGAGCCGTATTTTTGCAGCAGAGCTCGGCCTGCCGATTCATTCAGCGTATCGCAGCGGATAGCAAGCGTTGCGTGGATCGTCTCGACGGAAGCCTGCGCGCCACCGCCTTGCGAGGAAGAAGAAGCCTGAGCGGTGGAAGACGCGCGGGAAGAAACCGAGCCCGAATTTTTGGAAGAACTGCTGGTCACGGCAGACTGCCCGGAAACGGCGGAAGACGAAGCGGTGGAAGATAGCCCGGAAGAGCTCTCAGAAGATGCTGAAGACGTTTTTTCACCCTGCGCAAAAAAATAAGGCCCTGTGTTGGCCGAGAGATATACCGTTGCGGTGCCGTTCACGATCCGGACCGTGCCCGCCTGCTTTGGCGAAGAGGCATTCCCGGTATCAAGCGGCAGGGAAACATGGCCCCAGCTTTTCCCCACCGTCATGCTCAAAGAAGCGGCACCTGGAAAAGCCTTTTTCTGCGCGAGCGTAAAAGTGACCTTGCGGTTTGTTTCCAAGCCGGACAGTTTGCCGCTTTTGATGCTGACGCGCAGGTTCATATCCGCCGGATGGCGGATATCCGTCCCGATAAACGTCCAGCTATAAGCGATGCCGCCGGAGGTGCCTTTATAAATGGCGATGCCGCCTGAATTTTTTAATTGCTGAAAAACCGCCTGTCTGACGATACCGTCTGCCGGGATCTGAGAGACCGTAGTATGGCTACCGGTTTTCGCTGAACAGCCCGAAAAGAGCGAAACGAAAAGGAACAGAAGGAAAAGAAAAAAAGAGACCGTTCTTTTCGCCGGTTTCTTTAAAAAAGAAAAAGTGTTCATCGTTCACACGTAGGCGCGCACGCGGAATTCCGCCCCGATCTTTTCCGCGATGGCCCGGCATTTTTCGATCTGGTCGGGCGGAAGGAGGTCGAGCACCGTCATCGTAACGGAAGGCAGATAACGCATGCAGTCTTTGGCATAGGCGAGCATGGCCGGAAAAGCGGCCTCGCCGTAATCACTGCGGCACAAGTGCTGATACGCGGCGGCGTCCGGCGCGTTCAGGCTGATGGAGACCGCATCCGCCAATCCTTTGAGTTCTTTTGCCGTCGGGCGGCCGGCGATCAGATCCGCCAGACCGTTCGTGTTGATGCGCACGGTCAGCGCGGGCGCCTTCGCCTTGACGCGGCGGATGATCTCTTTCACGTCGTCCAGACGCTCCAGCGGCTCGCCGTAGCCGCAGAACACCAGTTCGTCATATTTCGAGAGATCGTGGGAAAGGATATCTGCCACGGTCTCATCCACAGTCGGCTCGCGTTTGAGCCACAGACTGTTGGAGCCGTAGGCGCCTTCGCCCTCGTTCCGGATGCAAAAGGTGCAGTGGTCGGGGCAGCGGTTCGTGATATTGACATAAAGCCCGTTTTTCACGGGATAAGTGATCGTCATTCGGCGTTCTCTTCCTTTCCGATATCGAACAGCCGGCGGGCGTTGTCCGCCGTGAGGCGGCAGGCCTCGTCGGGTGAGATGCCCATAGCTTCCGCCATGCGGGCCAGCGTAAAAGGCAGCATCGAAGAATCACAGCGGCGGCCGCGAAAAGGTTCCGGCGCCATATACGGACAGTCCGTTTCGCAGAGGACGCGGTCGCGCGGAACGATGCCCAGCACGGCGCGGGCCTTTTTGTTGCCTTTGAACGTGACCGCGCCGGTAAAACCGAGATACAGGCCCAGCTTCAGGAGTTCTTTGGCTGTTTCCGTGCTGCCGGAATAACAATGCACCACACCGCGCGGATGATACCGCTGCAAAAGCGCCAGTGTATCCGCGTGGGCCTCGCGGTCGTGCACGATGACGGGCAGGCCCAGCCGGTTCGCCAGTTCGAGCTGACGGACAAACCAGCGCGTTTGGATCTCGCGCGGGATTTCCCAGTGGTAATCGAGCCCGATCTCGCCGATAGCCACCACGCCCGGCTTGTGGGCGAGCTGCTCGATCTTGTCCAGATCGCTCTCCGGGACCTCTTTGCAGTCCTCCGGATGGATGCCCACGGCCGCGAAGCAGAAACCGGGCCGCTCTTTCGCCAGCCTGATGCAGGCCTCGCTTGTCGGAACGGTCGTGCCCGCGTTGAGCACGGAAACGACGCCGGAGACGGCGAGCCGGTCGAGCGTGGCGGCGCGGTCGGCGTCGAACGCCTCGTCCGTGTAGTGCGCGTGGGAGTCAAAGATGCCGGTCATCAGCGGATCTTTGCCCCTGAAGGCACGGAAGCGTCCACGAACAGCACGCGCGCCGCGTCGCCGTCGTCCGCCGCCAGGATCATGCCCTGGCTTTCCACGCCGCAGAGCTTAGCCGGCTCGAGGTTGGCGACAAGGATGACTTTTTTGCCCACGAGGTCTTCCGGCGCATACCAAGATGCGATGCCGGAGACGACCTGCCGCTTTTCACCGCCCACATCAAGAGAGAGCTTTAGGAGTTTGCGCGATTTCTTGATCTTTTCGGCGGCTTCCACGGCCGCCACGCGCAAAGCTACTTTGCCGAACGCGTCGATGCCGATACGGGCAAAGCCCTCGGGCCCCGCCGCCTTTTCGGCTTTTTCCGTTTTTTCCGGCACCGCCGTCTGCGGGGCCAGCTTGGAAAGCTCGTCCAGTTCTTTCGGAATATCGAGCCGCGGGAAGAGCGGCTTGCCTTTCTGCACGGCAAAACCGGCGGGCAGCGCGTCGAACGCCGCGGCTTCCGACCACGCCGGCACTTCGTCTTTTAAGCCGAGACGGCGGCGGATCTCTTTTGAAGTCGCGGGCATAAACGGTGCGATGAAGACCGAAATGAGCCGCACGGATTCGCACAGATTGCGCAGTACACGCGCGAGGCGGGGCTTTTTCGCCGCGTCTTTGGCAAGCACCCACGGCGCCGTTTCGTCGATATATTTATTGGTACGGGCGATGAACGCCCAGATATCTTCAAGCGCTTTGGAAAACTGGAATCCGTCGAGATCCGCTTCCACCGCGTTCTTGGTTTTGGCCGCCAGCTCGCGCAGTTCGCCGTCCGGCGCGGCTTCCTCGCCGCTTTCCGGCAGCGTGCCGTCAAAATTCTGCTGGACCATCGCCACCGTGCGGGAAACGAGGTTGCCGAGGTCGTTTGCCAAATCGGCATTGACGCGGCCCAGAAGGGCCTGAGTGGAAAACGTGCTGTCCGCCCCGAACGGGACCTCGCGCAGCAGGAAATACCGAACGGCGTCCACGCTGTACCGGCCGCAGAGCAGCACCGGATCGACCACGTTGCCTTTGGATTTGGACATTTTGTCGCCGCCGAGGAGCAGCCAGCCGTGGCCGAACACTCGCTTCGGCAGCGGCAGATCCAGCGCCATCAGGATGGCGGGCCAGATGATGGAATGGAAGCGCACGATCTCTTTGGCCATCAGGTGCACATCGGCCGGCCAGTATCTGCGGTAGTCGGAATCGTCGTCGGAGCCGTAACCGAGCGCCGTGATATAGTTGCTCAGCGCGTCGATCCACACGTAGATGACATGCTTGGGGTCAAAATCCACCGGGATGCCCCAGGTGAAGGACGTACGGGAGACACAGAGGTCTTCGAGGCCGGGCTTGATGAAGTTGTTGATCATCTCGTTCATGCGCGAAGGCGGCGAGATGAACTGGGGGTTTTCTTTATAATAAGCGACCAAACGGTCGGCGTATTTGGATAAGCGGAAAAAGTAGGCTTCTTCTTCCGTCCATTTCACTTCGCGGCCGCAATCCGGGCATTTGCCGTCTTTAAGCTGCGTTTCCGTCCAGAACGATTCACAGGGCTTGCAGTACCAGCCTTTATAGGCACCTTTATAAATATCGCCCTGGTCGTGGAGCCGGCGGAAGATCTTCTGAACGGCTTTTTCATGCGCCGGGTCCGTCGTGCGGATAAAGCGGTCGTAGGAAATGTCGAGCAGCTTCCAGAGCGATTTGATCTGAGCTACGATCTCGTCCACATAGGCTTTCGGCGTCTTGCCGACGGCCGCGGCCTTGTCTTCGATCTTCTGGCCATGCTCGTCGCTGCCGGTCAAAAACATCACGTCGTATCCCTGCATCCGGCGGAAACGCGCGACCGCGTCCGCGGCCACAGTGGTATAGCCGTGGCCGATATGCAATGTGCCGGATGTATAATAGATCGGCGTGGTGATATAATACGTTTTTTTCTTTTCCATCAAAAAGATCTTCCTCCTGCGGGCGCGCTCCGCCTCGCCGGGCAAAAAGCGTCCTTTCTTTTATTATACCAATTTAACCGTTTCAATTCAACCGGAAGGGCTCGCCGCTTTCGGGCAGAAAAAAACCGCTCTGTCATCCAGAGCGGGAAAACGCGGCAGGCTGTCAGCTCAGCACATAGATATTGACGGTGCGCTTGCCGAAACGGCTGCATTCCGACTGCGTGGGAAAAAACAAGTCGGCTAAGATGCCGCTGCCGTTGGTGACAAATCCGCCGGTATCCGCCGCCACGGCGTTTCCGTAGACATACGAGCCGTCCGGCGAAGCGATATAGAGTTTCGAACCATAGGGGATCTTGTTCGGATCGACGGCAACGAGACCTTTGGCGACTGAGCGGCCGGTGGCTGTCAGCGTGCCTTTCCGCTGCGTGTAAGCGGTGGCCACGCCGGTAAACACTTCGGAATACGATAAAGTGCCATCCGACGCGCTGCTTCCAGTGGCGGACTTGGCGCTTTTCGTCGAAAGCATATTCCGAACGGATCCCGTACCGACTGCGACCGTTTGGGTGACCGGCGCGGTGGTGGCCGTCCCAGTCTGCTCCTGGCTGACGAACTTTCCGTTTTCATACCGCAGGCGGTAGGTCACGGTCTGGGTACCGTTCTGGCCGGGCGTAAGGATCTTCTGCGTACCGGCGGCAAGAGAGGAATCCTGTACCGTTTCGGTACCGTAGGGAATGGCCGTTTGAGTGGCCGTGGTCTCAAAACGCACGCGCGTCAGCACGATGTGCATGTTTTTCGAGGCCGCTTTGTTGGCGGAAAGATTCAGCTTGTCGTCTGCGCCAAGCTTGATCCCTGCTTTTTTCAGCACATCCGCCACGGAACCTTTTGCAAAGGGAACGGTGACGGTCCTGCCGTCCGCTGTAACGCTCACAGGAAACGACGCATAGAACGTGATGCGCCCGAAATGGTCCCGGATACCCGAAAATGCATACCGGTCGTTCTTGGAAACTTCGATGTTGTTCTGCCGAAGGATAGCAAGCGGGTCCGACTGAAACGTGAGGACCTGCTTTGAGCCGCTTTCATCCGTCACCTGCACCGTGTTGACGTTCAGGGCTACAACGCCAAAAGCGATGGCCAATATCACCGCATACACGAGGATCGGGAATGAACGAGTCTTGGCAAACCTGAGAAAGCGCGTCCACAAATGGGAGGTCAAATCTTGCAGGTCTGCCGTACGGCTCAGCGGCCGCCGGATCTCCGGCAGGGAACTGAGGCCTATATTCACGATTACATTGCTCCTTTTCCGTAAAATTCTTATTTCGGCACACGGAAAAACGTGCCTGGCCCCCGATTTCTTTTTTTGTCTGGGGGTTGCGCCTATTATAGGGCAAAGGCGGGTGAGATGTCAAGGCGAAACGTGGGCGGAAAATTTATTTTCTTTTAAGGAATAGGAGAAAATTTGGACGAAATATCATGAATACAGACAAAAAAATGCGCGATTCTGTCGAGCAGAACCGTGCATTTTTGAGAAAAAGAAAAAGAATCTCAGCGTTTGGAAAACTGCGGCGCGCGGCGTGCAGCTTTGAGACCGTATTTTTTGCGCTCTTTCATACGCGGATCACGCGTAAGGAAGCCGGCTTTTTTGAGGATGGGACGCATATCGTCGCCCACCTGGAGCAAAGCGCGGGAAAGCCCGTGACGGATGGCGCCGGCCTGGCCGGACATGCCGCCTCCGGCCACGCGCACGACCAGATCATAGCGGCCGACCGTTTTGGTCAGCTCGAGCGGCTGACGCACGATGAGTTTCAGCGTTTCAAGGCCGAAATAATCGTCGATATCGCGGCCGTTGATCGTGATGGAACCTGTACCCGGATACACACGCACGCGGGCAACGGAGCTCTTGCGGCGGCCGGTTCCATAGAAATAGGGTTTTTCGTTATACATAGTGCTTTCCCTCCTCACAGCGTCAACATTTCGGGCTTCTGCGCCTCATGGCCGTGCTCGGCGCCTTTGTAGACGCGCAGGCGGCTCAGAGCGGCGCGGCCGATCACGGTGGCCGGGATCATGCCTTTAACGGCAAGCTCGATGGCTTTTTCCGGATGCTTCGCCATCAGGTCGCGATAGCGCACTTCTTTCAGATGCCCGGTGTAGCCGGTGTGATGCCGGTAATACTTCTGATTCAGTTTGGAGCCGGTGAAAACAGCCTTGTCGGCGTTGATGACGACGACATGGTCACCGCAGTCAAGGTGCGGCACGAACTCAGGCTTGTTCTTACCGCGAAGCAGCACCGCCACTTTGGCGGCAAGACGGCCGACGGATTTTCCTTCGGCGTCCAGAATGTACCATTTGCGTTCGATTTCCGACGCTTTTGGCATATACGTAGACATAAAGCGTTCCTCCTGATAAAAGTGCCGCGCGGCATCCCGACCGCGCGGCCATTCATAATGATGCGTCTTTAATTATATCCGCTGCCCCACACCGTGTCAAGAATTTCTTTCAGATTTCGCAATTTATATCGCAAACATCTTGCAAAATCGCGTCTTTTCTCCCGTTTTCACCGTGTGGCTCGCTCGCCGTTTCACTTTTTGAAGTCACGGGGCATACTGACGGTTCTGTCTGCCGAGCAGCTTTTGGATACGGGCAAGAGAAGAAACGGAAAGGCGGTCTCCCGCATCATCCGTCTGAGGCAGAAAAATGTTTACGCGCCCGGCCGCCTGCCGCAAAAAAGGGCGATCATCTACCAGATCGGCCATCGAAAAGCTGGTCTTGGCCATTTCGAACGCGTCCCCAAATACGTCCGGATCCAGATACGGCCCGGCACAGAGCTTTTCGAGCAGCGCCTGAAAAACGGCGCCTTCAGCCGAGAGGCGTTCCTTTTGAGTCGCAAAGGCCGCATAGCAGACGGCGGCCTCCGCTTGTACGCCGTTCAAATGCTGCGCGCCTTTGCCGATGCTCACCTGTGCGCCCTGCGGCACATAGGCTTCGATCTTTTCCAAAAATGTGCCGTCCAGCCCGCCGCAGAGATTCACCGCATCGGCAAAAGAGTCCCCGCTCTGCGTCCAGTAAAAATCCACCGGCACGGAAAGCGCGGCAGAGCAGGCGGCGGCTGTTTCTGTCGGCCCGTTTTTGGCAAAAAGGTCTTTTAAAACCCCGTTTTTTACCGAAAGCCCGCGCGGAATCGGCAGAACGGAAAGGCGCCTTGCCGGTGCGTCGAATCCCACCAAAACAAAAGTGAGCGGCGCTCCGGAATCCGCGTCGGTGAGGATGATGAGCAGATTGAACGTATTCGACGGCACGACTTCCGCCGCCTGAACGGCGGGCTGCCCGAGCCTGCCTGCCGCCAGATATGTGCCGCCCGCGGCAAGCAGCAAAAAAAGCGCCAGCGCCGCGGCAAGCAGGTGCCGGCGCTTTTTCCCGTTTTGGCGCTTGGGCATTCCTTTTTCTTTTTTCTTCACGAATAAACCACCGCTTTTCGGAAAAACTTCGGGAAATCCATACAAGGACAGTTTTTCCGAAAACGCCGCGTTTCATACAGGCGGTCAGGGCATCGGCACGTCGCAGACATCGGCCAGCTCGACATAAAAACGTGAGAACCGGTTTCGCTGGTAGTCCCCGCCTTCCTGCATCACATAGTTTTGTGCGGCACCGTCCTGTCGAAGCGGCAGTGTGAGCGTCACGCACGTTCCTTTTCCGGGCCGGCTTTCGATATGGAGCCGTCCTCCGTGTTTTTCCATGATCTTTCGGGCCAAAGGCAAGCCGAGACCGGCTCCGCTCTCGGCCCGCTCGCCCGATGTGATCTTATCCAGCTGCCGGTCGCCCGAGCGGAACAGGGCGGCCAGCCGGGCGGGTTCGATCCCCGCGCCGCTGTCGGTCACGGAGATCTTGGCCTCTTTGGCTGAAGCCGTCATCTTAATGGTGATCCGGTTGCCATCCTGTGAATACCGGCAAGCGTTCGAAACCAGGTTCAAAAGGGCAGTCTGGAGGCGCTTTTGGTCGAAAAGCGTGCGGACGGGCATGTCGGGCACGAGGCAAGAAATGGAAATGTCGATCGGCTCCGTCAGGCTGTTTGCCGTCTCACAGAAGCGGCATAGAAATGCGCGCAGATCGCCATATCTCAAAACGAGAGGAAGCGCTCCGGAAGAAAGGCCGGAAAGTTCTTTCAGCATATTGGAAAACCGGAGCAGACGGTAGGCGTTTTGCAAGATCAGCTTAAGGTAGCCGCTTGCCATCGCGTTTCCTTTTGTCTCCCTTGCAAGCAGGGTGACCGTGGAGAAAATGAGCGTGAGCGGCAGCTGGCCGCCCTTTTCGAGCAGCGCGGGCGCATCGCGCAGAAAATCGGCCCCAGCGCCCGAAGCGCCGAGGATCTGGATGGCCGTCTGCCCTGAGGCGTCTTTGACCGGCAGAAACATCAGCCGGCATCCTGTCCCGCCGGCCATTTCGTAAGAGGAATTATTTTCCATGCCATGCAGGACTTCCGCCTGCGGGAAACCCTCCGGCCAGCAAAAGGAGCCTTTCTCCGTCAAAAGCGGGATCTGGCTCGCCGCGGCCCTGTTGGCCCAGAGGATACGGAGCGTCCCATCCGCGAAAGCTGCCGGAAAAACGGCGTCGGCGTAATATGTCCTTACAATAGTAAGAAGCTGTTCAAAAGGCATCCCTCTCACATCCTCATCTTTGTATTATATCATTTTTGCCCAGCCTGTAAACCTCCCATTTTGCTCAGAAATGCCGCCTTTTTATGGTCTTTTTCCGTACCGAACAGGGAAGAATCTCATAAATCTTTGATAAAAATCTAACAACTGCTTGCAGAAAGCCGGAAAAAGCGATAAAATAAAAGACGGAATATAGATAATGGAGGTAAAATCAATGGGTATTAAAATTGGCATCAACGGTTTTGGCCGCATCGGCCGTCTCGTGTTCCGCGCCGCTTTTGAGCAGCCGGACAAATTCGATGTTGTGGGTGTGAACGATCCGTTCATCACCGCGGACTACATGGTGTATATGCTGAAATATGACACCATGCATGGTCATTTCGACGCCGACATCTCGGTGGACGGCGAAGGCAATCTCGTCGTCAACGGCAAAAAGGCCGCTGTTTTCGGTGAAAAAGATCCGACCCAGCTTCCTTGGGGCAAGATCGGTGCGGATTATGTCGTGGAATCCACCGGCATCTTCAACACCACCGAAAAAGCGACGGCTCATCTGAAAGCCGGCGCGAAGAAAGTCGTTATCTCTGCTCCTGCGAAGGATAAAGACACACCGACTTTCGTCTGCGGCGTCAACCTCGAAAAATACACCAAGGACATGAAGGTCGTCTCCAACGCCTCCTGCACCACCAACTGCCTGGCTCCGCTGGTCAAAGTCATCAGCGACAAGTTCGGCATTGAAGAAGGCCTGATGACCACCGTTCACTCCACCACCGCTACCCAGAAGACCGTTGACGGCCCGTCCAAAAAAGATTGGCGCGGCGGTCGTGCGGCAGCCAGCAACATCATCCCGTCTTCCACGGGCGCTGCCAAGGCCGTTGGTCTGGTTCTCCCGATCGTGAAGGGCAAACTGACTGGTATGTCTTTCCGCGTGCCGACCCTCGATGTCTCCGTTGTGGATTTGACCGTCCGTCTCCAGAAGGACACCACGTACGAAGCCATCTGCGAAGCGATGCGTGAAGCCTCTGAGACGACGATGAAAGGCATCCTCGGCTATACCGATGAAGATGTCGTTTCCTCTGATTTCCTCAACGATGCCCGCACCTCCATTTTCGACGCCAAAGCCGGTATCGCGCTGACCTCGCGTTTTTACAAACTGGTTTCTTGGTACGACAATGAGTGGGGCTATTCTCACAAAGTGCTTGACCTCATTGCCCATATGGCCAAGGTCGACGCTCAGTAATCCTTTTGCTTTTAAGAAAGCCGCCCAAATGGGCGGCTTTTTTTTTGCTTTTTTTCGGAAAAACCTCTTTTCAGCGACGCCAAGCAATCCCCTGTTTCCGGCGCATGGGAACATCTTGCAGATCATGACGTATCCTATAACAATGGATAAATGATCTTTGAAAGGCAGTGATCCGAATGCTTTCATGCCCCGCAGGTACATACCCATATACCATCCGCTCCGGAGATTCTCTCTGGCTGATCGCTCAGCGTTTCCACACGACCGTTCAGGAGATCGCTTTCGTGAATCCCGGACTTGACATGAATATCCTATACATCGGGCAGGTGATCTGTGTCCCCCAAAAGTGCGCCCCGCAATCAGCAGGTATCGGCAAAGCAGAGCAGGCGCTGAACGATCATATGCGGCTGCTGTGGGAACAGCATGTCTATTGGACAAGAATGGTCATCCTCAGCATGGTTTTCGCTCTGCCGGACGTCGAATCCGTGACGGCTAGGCTCCTGCGCAACCCCAAAGATTTCGAAGCGGCACTAAAGCCATTGTATGGGGAAGATGCTGCCGCGAAGTTCGCCGAACTGTTTACCAGCCATCTTACGATCGCCGCCGAACTTGTCAAAGCGGCAAAAGCGGGCGATAATGCCGCAGCCGCCGATGCCGAGAAACGCTGGTACGCAAACGCGGACCAGATCGCGGCTTTCCTCGGCAGTATCAACCCGTTTTGGTCGGTAGAGGAATGGCAGAAAATGCTGTACGACCACCTTGCCATGACAAAGACCGAGGCCGTTTATCTTCTGACTCAAAAATATGCGGACAGTATCCGTATATTTGAAAAGATCGAGCAGGAAGCATTGGCGATGGCCGACATGATGACGGCGGGGATCGTCAAACAGTTTCCGCAATATTTTGGGTAAAGACTTGCAGCGACCGCTGTAAGGAACCGATGGCTCGATCTTTCCCGATTTGCGATCGAAACCTGACTCGTTTCCGGATCTTTGGCCGCCCGTTCGATCGGCGGCTTTTTTATGCGGGCTGGAATCTGAAGGCCTTTTCCTGTATAATAGGGACAAAGATATTCGATTTTTCGCGGCGCTGCGCGGCGGTGCCATGATAAGCGGATCGCCGCTGTCGAGCCGGCTCTGGAGGAACGGATGACCCCTGCTTTCAAAACCTATCATCCCCTTGTTTCCTTTTCCTTTTTTGCCGCCGTTATCGTGTTTACCCTCTTTTTTATGTCCCCCGCTTTTCTGGCGGTTTCTTTTGCGGCGTCCTTTTGTTATTCGGTGCTGCTGAAAGGCGGAAAAGCTCTGCGCTTCAATCTGCGGTTCGCCCTGCCTGTTCTGCTGGTCATCGCCGCGCTCAATCCGGTGTTCGTCCACGAAGGCGTGACGGTCCTTTTCTATCTGAACGACAATCCCGTCACGCTGGAAGCCGTCGAATACGGCGCGGCTTCCGGCGTGATGTTCGTTTCCGTTCTATTCTGGTTTACCTGCTACAACGAGATCATGACGTCGGATAAATTCCTTTATTTATTCGGCCGCATCTCACCGGCGCTGTCGCTGATCCTTTCCATGACGCTGAGGCTGATCCCACGGCTCAAAGGCCAGATCCGCCAGATCGCCGCCGCCCAGAAGAGCATCGGGATGGGCCTTGAGACCGGCGGCATCCGGGAACGCGCGCTGCACGGGATGCACATTCTGTCTATCCTGACCACATGGGCGCTCGAAAACGCCGTGGAGACGTCCGATTCGATGAAAGCGCGCGGGTATGGGATCGGCCGCCGCACGTCGTTTTCGCCTTTCCGGTTCGAGCAGCGGGACGGCGTCTGCCTGACGGTGATCGCGGCGGCATCCGCGCTCTGCGTCGTCGGCTGGGCGTCCGGCGCCGCTTCTTTTCAGTATTACCCGTATATCCGGCGGGCACCGGTCGGGCCTCTCACCGTCTTGATGTGGAGCGCCTACCTCTTGCTCTGCTTTTTACCGCCTATACTCGAGATCCGGGAGGAAATGAAATGGCGCTCCTTGAAATCCATCACCTGAGTTTTACCTATCCGGGCCAGAAAAAGGAAGCCCTGCGGGATATCTGTCTGGATATCGAAGAAGGCGAATTTTTGCTGCTGTGCGGTCTGTCCGGCTCCGGGAAAAGCACCCTGCTCAAGCAGCTCAAACGGGAGATCACGCCTTTCGGCAAAAAGAGCGGTGAGATCTTGTATGGCGGCATTCCGCTTTCGCGGCTGAACGAGCGCGTTTCGGCGGGCGAGATCGGCTTTGTGATGCAGAACCCGGAAAATCAGGTCGTGACGGACAAAGTCTGGCATGAGCTGGCTTTCGGCCTTGAAAGCCTCGGGCTGCCCACAGGCGTCATCCGCCGCCGGGTAGCGGAAATGGCGAGTTTTTTCGGCATCCAGGCTTGGTTCGAAAAAAACGTCACCGAGCTTTCCGGCGGCCAGCTGCAAACGCTCAATCTGGCTTCGGTGATGGCGATGCAGCCGCGGGTGCTGATCTTGGACGAGCCTACCTCGCAGCTCGATCCGATTGCCGCGGCGGATTTTCTGGAGACGGTGCGGCGCATCAACCGGGAACTGTCCGTTACGGTCATTTTGAGCGAGCATCGGCTGGAAGAAGTGTTTCCGGCGGCCGACCGTGTGGCCGTTATGGAAGACGGCCGTATCCTTTGCTGTGACACACCGGCCGCGGCAGCGCAGAGCCTTTCGGCGGAGGGAAACCGTCATCCTTTGTTCGCAGGTTTTCCGGCCGCCGTGCGCATCTACGCGGGAACGGGCGGCACCGGCCCCTGCCCGCTCACCGTGCGGGACGGCAGCCGATGGCTGACCGAACGATATCCGCGGGCTGAAACTGCCTGCCGCCCGGCGGAGAACGCCGCCAAACCTTCTTCCAAGCCTTCCGAACCGCCCGCCGCGGCACTGCGCGATGTTTGGTTTCGCTATGACAAAAAGCTGCCCGACGTTTTGAAAGGCGTTTCGCTCCGGGCCCTGCCCGGCCGGATCACCTGCCTGCTCGGAGGCAACGGTACCGGAAAAACGACCACGTTCGGCGTGATCGCCGGGCTGAACCGGGTCAACCGGGGCAAAGTGGACCTGTTCGGACAAAAGATCGACGATTATAAGCCCGCGGAACTTTATCACGGCATCGTGGGCATGCTGCCTCAGAATCCCCGCCTTCTTTTTCTGCGGGACACCGTTCGCGAAGATCTGGAAGATATGTCCAAAGAATGCGGGGGCTCCGAGAAGCTTTCCGCCATCATCCACGCGATGGGCCTGGAAGCGCTTTTAGACCGCCATCCATACGACTTGAGCGGCGGCGAGCAGCAAAAAGCCGCCTTTGCCAAGATCCTGCTGCGGGACCCGGGCATTCTTCTGCTCGACGAGCCGACCAAAGGGATCGACGCGGCTTTCAAGATCGAATTTGCCGCCATCCTCAAGCGGCTTGCGAAAGCGGGAAAAACCATCCTGATGGCGACGCACGATGTGGAATTCGCCGCGGAATACGCGGATGACTGCCTGTTGTTTTTCAACGGAACCGTCGTTTCGGAGGATGCGCCCGTTCCTTTTTTCTCTGGAAACAGCTTTTACACCACGGCCGCGAACCGGATCGCCCGGGCGGTCTTTCCGGATGCCATTACCTGCGGGGAGGTGATCGCCCGATGCGGATCCATTTTCGATCCATCCGTCTCAAGGTCGCCGCGGTCCTGATCGTCATCGTGATCCCGGCTATTCTGGCGGCGGGCCTTTTTTTCGGCGGGCGGAATTATGCGGTGACGAGCCCGATCATCCTGCTTCTTTCGATGCTGCCGTTCGGCTTCGCTTTTGAAAGGCGCAGGCCCAAAGCCAGAGAGCTCGTTCCCATCGCGGTGATGGCCGCGATCGCCGCTGTAGGACGCTTGGCCTTTGCCGCGCTGCCGGAGTTCAAGCCCATCGTAGCCATCGTGATCATTACAGCGCTCGCTTTCGGCCCCGAGTCGGGCTTTTTGACCGGCGCCGCCGCCATGCTCGCCTCCAACTTCTTTTTCGGGCAGGGTCCGTGGACGCCCTGGCAGATGTTCTGCTGCGGTCTTATCGGCTTTTTGGCCGGCCTTTTACGTCAAAGCGGCTTTTTAAAACACAAATGGAGCATCTGCGTGTTCGGTTTTCTTTCCGGCTACCTGTACGGCATGATCATCGACATCTGGACGGTCTCGACTTTTACCAGCAAGATCACCTGGCAGTCCGTCCTGACCGTTTATGCCTCCGGCTTGTTCTTTGACACAATTCTGGCCACCGCCACCGCCTGCTTCCTTTTTGTTCTTGAAAAGCCGATGGTGCGGAAACTTGAACGGCTCAAAATAAAATTCGGGCTGATGGAGGACAGCTGACCGTACCATTCCTGGCTTCAGCTCTGCGGCCTTTCTCCGGCAGACAAGCTTTGCCAAAACAAGCGTTTGGTTTGACATTTGACCTTATTTATTCTATAATAAACACTATTGCAATAGGGAGTTTCCGGGAGCATAGCTCAGCTGGTCAGAGCACCTGCCTTACAAGCAGGGGGTCGTTGGTTCGAGCCCAACTGTTCCCACCACAACAATCCGCCTACCTATGCCGTTTGTCAGCATAGGTAGGCGGATTGTTGTTACTCGAAAATGTCCGGGTGTAACAAAGGTGTAACAACTGATCGTGTTTTTTACATGTGCTGGCTCATCGCTCTGCCGCAACCAATAAATCATCAAAGTCAAAATCCTGGTCTATATTGTCTATTTTATCATCGTTCCGAACACCATACTGTTGTTCTTCATCCGAAGCCATCTCCACACAGTTTTCTTTTATTTCCTCCTCTTGTATTACGGCATGCAATTCTTCACCCACAATTTTCTGTCGAGACAACTCTTCCTTGACCTTTTCCAACAATTCAGGTTGATCAATAAACAGCTTTCGAATGCCCGACTGCCCATGCGCTTTTTGCTCACCATAATAAAACCAGGCACCGGACTTCTGGATCAAGTCTTGCTCTACGGCAAGCGTAATGATAGCGCCCACATTATCAAATCCGCCACCGGAGATAATCTCCAGCGAGGTCGATTTAAACGGCGGTGATACTTTGTTTTTTACCACTCGGATATTGGCTTTCTGTCCAATAGTTTCGTTGTTGTTTTTTCCACCCTTTATCGAACTTCTACGGATGTCCAAACGAACCGATGCGTAAAATTTCAGCGCATGACCACCTGTTGTTGTTTCACCCGATCCGTATTTGTCTCCTATTTTTTCCCGAAGCTGGTTGATAAAAATCAGAACTGTCCCAGTCCTGCTCACCATTCCCGCAAGTTTTCGCAATCCCTGCGACATGAGGCGTGCCTGCAACCCAACATGAGAATCACCCATATCGCCCTCAATTTCTGCACGGGGGACCAACGCGGCTACGGAATCAACCACTATTGAGGCAATCGCCCCGCTGCGCGCCAACTCTTCGGCAATTTCAAGAGCCTGTTCTCCATTGTCCGGCTGCGAAACATACAGGTTTTCAGTATCTACGCCTAATTTTCTTGCATATTCCGGATCAAGAGCATGCTCGGCGTCGATGAAAGCGCATATTCCGCCGGCCTTTTGCGCTTCTGCCACAGCCTATAAAGCGATGGTGGTCTTGCCTGACGATTCCGGCCCGTATATCTCCGTGATGCGCCCCTTCGGAAGCCCGCCGACGCCCAGGGCGAGGTCCAGTGTAAACAGTCCTGTCGAAACACTCTGAATATTCATGCCTTTCCGTTCACCGAGCCGCATAACGGCCATAGCTCCAAACTGTTTTTCAATTCCCTGTAGAGCCGTTTGAAGCGCCTTTTCCTTGTCGGTCAC
>CAUULH010000005.1:0-16964 GCA_963545875.1 uncultured Ethanoligenens sp. | reverse complement strand
CCGCCATACGAGCTGTGAGCCGGTGTTGGAAAACAGAAAGAACGACGTGTCCGTCACCACGGCGAGATTGGTCCCCATGAGGGAGGCGCCTTGAAAATCGCCGCTCGTCAGCGTAACGGGAAAATGGTTTTCAGAAGAACCGACGAAAAACGACTGGATCTGCTCGGTGAATTCCTCGGGGACAAAAGAATCCCAGTTGGCGTATAACAGCAAGGCGATGACGACAGCGGCGATGACGCCGAAGATCCGCCTTCTTTTGCGATGGATGCGTCTCCGGCGCGCTTTCCGCAGATCCTGATAAAAGACGAGCTGCTCATCCTGCGCGCCGTCGGAACGGCTGCCATCTGTCGTCTTGTTCACATCGTTTCCCCCTGTTTTCCGGAGCAGATTTGGTGTCCATTTTCATTATATCATATTTGGAAATCCCGCGCGAGGAGGTCTTCCAGCAAAGAAAGATCTTCTTCCCGATAGAAAACACGGTTCAGATAAAGGCCGCACGCCGGCGCCGTCGGTCCGGCGGCCTGCCGATCCTTTGCGGATAAAATGAGGGCGATGTCGGAAGCATCCCGCCCGCGGCGCGAGGCAAAAAGCAGCGTGCCCACCATGATGCGCACCATGTGATAAAGAAAGCCGTCGGATCTGAACGTCAAAAGAACGAGCGGGCCTTCCCGGCGTATATCTGAACGGCTCATCGTGCGCACGGCGCCGCCTTCTTTGGCGCGCGCGGCACGAAAAGAGGAGAAATCGTGTTTCCCGATAAAAGCGGCCGCCAGTTCGGAGAGACGGCCGGTATCCAGCGGATAAGGATAAAAATAGGAGCGCGAGCGCAGAAACGGGTCGGGTACCGGCGTGTTCAAGATGCGGTAGACGTATTCCTTGCCGACCGCACAATATCTTGCGTGGAAATCCGCCGATACTTCACGGCAGGCGAGCACGGCGATGTCGTCCGGCAGAACGGTGTTCAGCGCGCGCACGAGATTGTGGGCGGAAATGGCGTTTTCCGTGCGGAAATTGCAGGTATACAGCCAGGCGTGGACACCGGAATCCGTGCGGCTGCACCCCTTTACCGGCGGACGCTCGCGGAGGATGCGGGAGAGCGCGTCCTGAAGCGTTTGCTGGATGGTGGGCGCGTTCGGCTGGACCTGCCAGCCATGATAAGCGGTGCCGTCGAACCGGAGGAAAAGAAGCAGATTACGCATGGGCTTGTTTCCCCTTTACAGGACGTGCGGCTGCACGAAATTCAAGAACAGGATGACGGCGAAAAGCGCGCCGTTTACTGCCGCCGCGCCGTAATCGAGTCCGGTAAAGCGCAGGATATGGAGCCTTGTGCGTCCTTCTCCGCCGCGGTAGCAGCGGCAGTCCATCGCCAGCGCGAGCTCGTCCGCCCGGCGGAAAGCCGAGATGAACAGCGGGATGAGGATGGGCAGCAGGGCTTTCACGCGCCGCATCAGGTTTCCGGTCTCAAAATCCGCGCCGCGCGCTTTTTGGGCCTGAATGATCTTTTCGGTCTCCTCCGTCAGCGTGGGGATAAACCGGAGCGCGATCGTCATCATCATGGAAAGCTCGTGCACGGGCAGCTTGAACCGTTCGAGCGGAGAGAGCATCTGGTCGAGGCCGTCGGTCAGCATGATGGGCGATGTGGTATAGGTAAGCATGGCGGCGCCCACGATGAGAAAGATGACGCGCACGGAGACGAAGACCGCCGTCGCCACGCCCTCGCGCGTGATGGTGAGCACCCAGAGATGCGCCAGCGCGTGGCCGGGAATGTAGAAAATATTGATGACGCCCGCGAACGCGATCAAAAAGATGAGCGGCTTGATGCCTTTGAAGATCATCTTGAGCGGGATGCGGGAGAGAGCGGTCACCGCGAGGATGAAAACAGCCGCCAGCACGAGCCCTGCCACGGTCTGCGCGACGAACAGAACGACCATATAAAGGATGACCAGCACGGTCTTCATGCGCGGGTCCATCCGGTGGATGACGGAATTGCCCGGGAAAAACTGTCCGAGCGTGATATCCTGGATCATTGTTCCGCCTCCTTCAGCACGCGCAGGATCTCGTTTTTGCCCTGTTCCACGGTGTAGACCGCGTCGCTGACGGAAAAGCCCATCTCCCGCAGTCTGAGGAAAACGCGCGTGACCTGCGGAACGTCGAGCCCGATCTTGATGAGCTCCCTCGCGTGGGAGAACGTGCCCGGCACATCCTCGAAAAAGGCGGCTTTGGCCTTGTCCATCACCAGCACGCGCGTGGTCAGCATGGCGATATCTTCCATGCTGTGAGAGACGAGCAGGACCGTCGCGCCGCTCGCGCGCTGGAAATCCCGGATGTTTCCGAGGATGGCGTCGCGCCCGCGCGGGTCGAGCCCGGCGGCGGGCTCGTCGAGGATCAGCACTTTCGGGCGCATGGCCAGCACGCCGGCGATCGCTACCCGGCGCTTCTGCCCGCCGGAAAGGGAAAACGGGGAGAGCTCGAGCTGGTCGTCTCCGATGCCGACGAATGACGCCGCCTCATGGACGCGTTCTTGGACTTCTGTTTCCGAAAGCCCCATATTTCGCGGCCCGAACGCGATATCCCGCCCGATGGTCTCTTCAAAAAGCTGATATTCCGGGTATTGGAACACCAGCCCGACTTGGAAACGCAGAGCGCGGCGGTCGGCGTCTTTTGCCCAGATGTCTTTGCCGTTCACGAGCACGTGCCCGGCAGAAGGCTTTAGCAGGCCGTTGAAGTGCTGGAGAAGCGTGGATTTGCCGGAGCCGGTGTGGCCGATGACGCCGACGAACTCGCCTTCTTCGATCGAAAGGCTCACATCGTCGAGCGCCGTGTGTTCAAACGGCGTGCCGGTGCCGTAGCGGTAAGTGAGATGTTCGGTTTGGATGATGGTCAAGACGCTCCCTCCAATACGCCGGCAAGCGCGTTTGCCAGTTCATCGGCGCGGAGGATGCCCCGCGGCAGCTTCACGCCGCATTTGGTGAGCTCCCAGGCAAGCTCCGTGGCCTGCGGGACATCGAGCCCCACGGCGTGAAGGCCGTCGATATCGGAAAAGATCTCCCGCGGTGTGCCGAGCTTGATCAGATGCCCGTGATCCATCACGGCCACGCGGTCGGCTTCCACGGCTTCGTCCATAAAATGCGTGATCAAGATGACCGTCACGCCGGCAGCGTGCAGTTTTTTCAGCGTGGCCATCACTTCGCGGCGGCCGCGCGGGTCGAGCATGGCGGTCGGCTCGTCGAGCACGATGCAGTCCGGCTCCATAGCCAGGATGCCGGCGATGGCCACGCGCTGTTTCTGCCCGCCGGAAAGGCGGTGCGGCGCATGATGGCGGTAATCATACATGCCCACGGTGCGCAGGGCGTCGTCCACCCGGCGGCGGATCTCCGGCGTGGGCACGCCGATATTCTCGAGCGCGAACGCCACGTCTTCTTCCACCACGGTGGCGACGAGCTGGTTGTCCGGATTCTGGAACACCATGCCCACATGCCGGCGGATCTCGTAGAGATGATCTTCTTCTTTGGTATCCATGCCCAGCACGCGCACGTCGCCGCTCTCCGGCACCAGGATGGCGTTGAAGTGCTTGGCCAGCGTGGATTTGCCCGATCCGTTGTGGCCGAGCACGGCGAGAAATTCGCCTTTCGGCACGGTCAGGCTCACGTCGTGCAGCGCTTGTTTTCGCAGGCCGTCTTCAAGGGTATAGAAATAGTTGATGTGATGCGCCTCAATGACTGTATCCATCATTTTTCACCGTCTTTCCGGAAGGATGATTGGCTGTATTTCAAGAAAAAGTGAGCCTCGCCGTCGCGCCGCAGGGAAGAACGAGCCCCGTTTCGTGCACGGGCAGGCCGATCTCGTCGGCTTCGAGCCGGCCGGGATGCTTTTTGGCCGCCGTCACGCCGAGCAGGTAGGCCATGACGGAAGGGGAGAGGCCGGTCGTGTAGGAGTTGAGTACAAAAAACAGCGGATGATCGGAGAGAAGCTCCGCCGTTTCGGAAAGCAGACCGAAAAGGGATTCCTCGATCTTCCAGACTTCTCCGCCCGGGCCGCGGCCGTAAGAAGGCGGGTCCATCACGATGCCGTCATACCGGTTGCCGCGGCGCTTTTCACGCGCGACGAACTTGCCGCAGTCGTCCACGAGATAGCGGACGGGCTTTTCCGAAAGTTCGGAGAGCGCGGCGTTCTCTTTGGCCCAGCTCACCATGCCGCGCGAGGCGTCCACATGGACCACCTGCGCCCCGGCGGCCGCGCAGGCCAGCGTGGCGCCGCCGGTATAGGCGAACAGGTTGAGCACTTTCACCGGCCGCCCGCAATTTTCGATCCGTTCGCGGAAATAATCCCAGTTGACGGCCTGCTCCGGGAAAAGCCCGGTGTGCTTGAAGCCCATCGGCTTGAGCCAGAAACGCAGAGCCCCGTAGGCGATGGCCCAGCGTTCCGGCAGGCTGCCTTCCCAGTGTCCGCCGCCTTTCGCGGAGCGGAAATAGCGGCCTTCCGCTTTGTTCCAGAGGCTCTCGCGCGGTGTCTGCCAGATGACCTGCGGGTCCGGGCGGATGAGCGTATGGCCCGCCCAGTTTTCCAGCTTTTCGCCGCCCGAGGCGTCGAGCACGGTATAGTCTGCCCATTTATCTGCGATCTGCATGGCGTTACGCTTTCATACGGGCTTTGAGCACACCGGCGATCTCGTCGGCGATGCGCCGGATGGCAGCTTCGTCTTTGCCCTCCACCATCACGCGGATGAGCGGCTCCGTGCCGGAAGGACGCACCAGCACGCGGCCGTCCCGTCCGAGCGTATCGGCGGCTTTCCGCACGGCCGCTTTTACGGCGTCGTCGTCCGCCAGCCGCTTTTTCATACCGGCTTCCGCCCGGACGTTTACCATCACCTGCGGATAGGTCTGCATCACGGCGGAAAGTTCCGAGGCCTTGCAGCCTTCTTCTTTCAGGATGCTGATGAGGCGGATGGCCGTCAGCTCGCCGTCGCCGGTGGTGGCGTCGTGCAGAAAGATGATGTGGCCGGACTGCTCGCCGCCTACCGCATATCCGTTTGCGCGCATGCTTTCGAGCACATAGCGGTCGCCCACTTTTGTTTTCGCCACGCGGATGCCGTTTTTCTCCGCAAAACGGAAAAAGCCGAGGTTGGAGAGCACGGTGACGACCGCCGTGTTTTCGGGCAGCACGCCGTTTTTCTTCATATTGCGGGCAAAGATGGCGATAAGATGGTCGCCGTCGATGACTTCGCCGGTCTCATCCACGGCAAGGCAGCGGTCGGCGTCGCCGTCGAACGCGATACCGAGATCGCAGTGGTTTTTTTTCACGAAAGCCTGAAGATCTTCCAGATGCGTGGAGCCGCAGGCCCGGTTGATGTTCGCGCCGTCCGGCTCCGCGTGGAGGATATCGCATTCCGCGTCCAGCTTGGCGAACAGAAGCGGGGCCGTGACACTGGCGGCCCCGTTGGCGCAGTCCACCGCGAGGCGCAGCCCGGAGCAGTCAGTCGGGATCAGAGCGATGAGATGCTGGATATAATCCGCCGCGGCGCTTTTGGCGCGCATCCGGCGGCCGATGTCCGTTCCGGTCTTGACCGGCGGCTCTTCGGCGCCGTCGAGCACGATGGCTTCGATCTTTTCTTCCAGCGCGTCGGAGAGTTTATAGCCTTCGCCGTTAAAGAGCTTGATGCCGTTATATTCCATCGGGTTGTGGGAGGCGGAGATCACGACGCCCGCGTCGGCTTCATACAGCTTGACGAGATAGGCCACGGCCGGTGTGGGGATCACGCCGAGCTGGAGCACATCCGCGCCCATGGAGCAGATGCCCGCGGTGAGGGCGCTTTCCAGCATGTCGGCGGAAGCGCGCGTATCGGTGCCAATCACGATGCGCGGGCGCCGGTGCACCGTCTCCGTGAGCACCATGGCGGCCGCCCGGCCGATGTTCGTAGCCAGCGCGCAGTCGAGTTCCGTGCCGGCCACGCCGCGCACGCCGTCTGTTCCGAAGAGTCTGCCCATATTTGAATGATACCGCCTTTCTAAACATGAAAAGGAACGAATTCTCTCATAAAAAAGATTGCTGGCCGCCGTCCGTCGGAGCCTGAGGGGGCGCGAGCCCCAGATGTTTGTAGGCCGCCGGAGTGGCCACACGCCCGCGCGGCGTGCGCATCAAAAAGCCGATCTGCATCAGATACGGCTCGCACACGTCTTCGAGCGTGACGGCTTCTTCGCCCATCGCGGCCGCGATGGTTTCAAGGCCCGCCGGGCCGCCGCCGTAATGGTCGATAAGGACATGGAGCATCCGCCTGTCGGTGGCGTCGAGGCCGAGTGCGTCCACTTCCATGCGATTGAGCGCTTCGCGCGCGATCTTTCCGGTGATGATCCCGTCGCCCTCCACCTGGGCGAAATCGCGCACGCGCTTGAGCAGGCGGTTGGCCACACGCGGCGTGCCGCGCGAGCGGGAGGCGATCTCTTTCGCGCCGTCTGCCTGGCATTCGATCTGGAGGATGCCGGCGCTCCGCGTGACGATCAGGCAAAGCTCCTCTTTTGAATAGAGGTCGAGTCTAAGGAGCATCCCAAAGCGGTCGCGGAGCGGGGAAGTGAGCTGCCCGGCGCGCGTGGTGGCGCCGATGAGGGTAAAACGCGGCAGATCGAGCCGTATGGAACGCGCGGAAGGCCCTTTGCCGAGGATGATATCGAGCGCGTAATCTTCCATCGCGGGATACAGGATCTCTTCCACACTGCGCGGCAGGCGGTGCACCTCGTCGATAAACAGGATATCGTGCGGCGCGAGATTGGTGAGGAGCGCGGCCAGATCGCCCTGCTTTTCGATGGCGGGGCCGGAAGTCACGCGCAGGTTGACGCCCATCTCGTTGGCGATGACGCCCGCGAGCGTCGTTTTACCCAGGCCCGGCGGGCCGTAGAGCAGCACATGGTCGAGCGCTTCGCCGCGCTGTTTGGCCGCTTCGATATAGATCTTCAGATTTTTCTTGACTTTTTCCTGCCCGGTGTAGTCATCGAGCGTGCGCGGGCGCAGGCTCGGCTCCGTTTCCGCGTCTTCCGCGGTGTAGTCGGGCGTGATGATGCGGTTTTCAAAATCCGATTCTTTTTCCGATTTCATTCTTTATCCCTGTTCAGGCAGCCTCAGCGCCTGGCGAGCAGGCGGAGCGCTTCCCGGATGATATCTTCCACGGCCTTTTTCGGGTCGCACCGGCGCACGGCGCCCTCGGCTTCGGCGCTGCTGTATCCCAGCACGATCAAAGCGTTCGCGGCCTCCGAAAGGTTTCCGCCCGTTCCCTGCGGCAGCGGGACGCCTGACGGGGCCGCGGAAGCGGCGCCGCTGAGCTTGTCTTTGAGCTCTAAGATGATGCGCTGAGCCGTTTTGTTCCCGATGCCGGGGGCGCGCGTCAACGCTTTCGTGTCGCCGGAAGCGACGGCGGAGGCGAACTGTTCCGGCGTCGTGCCCGACAGGATGGAGAGCGCGGCTTTCGGCCCCACGCCGGAAACGCCGATAAGCATCTTGAAACAGCTCCGCTCGGCTTCGCTGATAAAGCCGAACAGATCGAGCGCGTCTTCCCGCACGCCGAGGTGGGTGTAAAGGCAAACTTCTTTACCCAATGCAGGGAGCGCGTTGAGCGTGTTGGCGGTCGTAAGGCAGAGAAAGCCGACGCCGCCGCATTCCACGACGGCGGAATCCCGCGCCGTGTGGGTCAATGTTCCCCGTAAACTGTAGATCACGATCTTCTCACCGTCCCCGATTCATCAGCGCGCCGAGCTTCGAACCGGTGCAGTTGGCGTGGCACACGGCGATGGCGAGCGCGTCGGCGGTATCGTCCGGGCGCGGCACTTCCCGCAGGCCGAGCAGCATACGGGTCAGCTCCATCACCTGGGCTTTTTCCGCTTTCCCATAGCCGACCACGGCCTGTTTTACCTGTGAGGGCGTATATTCCGCCACTTCCACGCCCGCCTGCTGTGTTGCCAGCAGAATGACGCCGCGCGCTTCCGCGACGGCGATGCCCGTTGTGGTGTTGGTATTGAAAAAGAGTTCTTCTGCCGCCATCACATCCGGCTTGCAGACGCGGAGCAGCTCGCTCATCCCGTCGTAGATCTTGGCGAGCCGGTCGGGAAACGGCGTTTTGGCTTCGGTGCGGATCGCGCCGTATTCCAGCACGGTGAAATGGTTGTGCTCGTACCGCACCGCGCCGTATCCAATGATAGCATACCCGGGGTCGATGCCCAAAACGACCATTTTGACCTCCGTAACAGACAAATTCATCTTTTATTATAGCATAGGAAAAGAAAGGGGGCAAGCCAAGCGCCGCGGAATCAAGAGCTCGGAAAAAGCCCGCGCCGCATGGTTTCGTAGGCCGCCTTCAAATGCCGGCAGAAGGCGTCTTCATGCCAAGACGGCTCCTTTTCCGCCGCCCGGAGCGCGGTATCCGTCAACGCGCGCAGAATCGCGGCGCGGCGCGCCGGGTCCGGGATCTCCAGCAGGACGGTCTTTCGTATCCTGCCGAGGGCTTTAGCCGCGGCGTCCAGATTTTCCGGCAGAAGCGTGTTTACGCGTTTCCGGATACGCCCGGCCAGCGCCGGCGCGTCCCCGCCGGTCGAGATGCCGGCCACCACGTCGCCGCGCTTGACGATGGCAGGGAAAAAGAATGTGCAGTGGGCGCGGTCGTCCGCCGAATTCACGGGGATCTTCCGGCAGACGGCGTCCCGATAGACCTGCTCGTTCACGGCCGGGTCATCCGTGGCCGTGACGGCAAGCACCGCGCCGTCAAGATCATTCGGCCGGTAAGGGCGGGCAAAAAGCGTTGCGGCGCCGGATAAAACGCGCTCGCGGATGCCCGGCGTGACGGCCGGACTCACAAGGCGGATATTCGCTCCGAAAGCGAGCAGAGTCTCCATCTTGCGCTCCGCTACCGGTCCGCCGCCGACAAGCAGGGCCGTTTTGCCGGAAAGATCGATAAAAAGAGGAAAATAAGCCATATGTACCGCCTTACCGGCGCCTGATCGTATTGCGCAGAACGCCGATTCCTTCGACGGCGCACTCGACCGTGTCGCCGTCCTGCAAAAAGCGCGGCGGGTTGAAACCGGCGCCAACACCCGCCGGGGTACCGGTGCTGATGATATCGCCCGGATAGAGCGTGAAGCCGTGGGAAAGATCGGCCAGAATGGCGGGAATATCAAAAAGAAGGTCCGCGGTGCTGGCGTTTTGGCGGATCTCTCCGTTCACACGGCAGGAGATGGCGAGCTTCGGCGGAAACGGGATCTCGCGCGCATCCGCAATGACCGGACCCATCGGGCAGAAGTCGTCCAGGTTTTTGCCGCGGAACCACTGTTCGCGGGCGGTCTGCAGATCGCGGGCGGAAACGTCGTTCAAGATCGTATAGCCGAAAACATATCCCGCCGCGTCCTGAGGGGCGATATTTTTGCCTTTTTTCCCGATGACGACGGCCAGCTCCGCCTCGTAGTCGAGTGAAGCGGTAATCTCTTCCGGGCAGTCGAGCACGGCCTCCGGGGCCAGCGCGGGCGAAGCCGTTTTTGAAAAATAGACCGGATGTTCCGGCAGCCCGCGGCCGGCCAAACGGGTAGCTTTGATCTCCGTGGCATGCGCGGCATAATTTTTGCCGAGACAGAAAACGTTCCGCCTCGGTCTTGGGATGGGCGCGCAGAGCACGGCGCCTTTTACCGGCGCGCAGGAGGAAAGGGCGAAACCGGAAACGGTATCCGCCAGTCCCTCCGATTCGGCCGAGGTTTCGATAAAATCGAGCAGCGACGCGACGGGCGGCTTTTCAAGTTTTTTCAAGACATCGTTGAGCGAGTAGATGCGGCCGTCCGAAAACAGGCCGGGATATTCATGTCCGCCGCGGCGGTAAGTTACATAGCGCATAAAAGCACTTCGCTTCCCTGTGGATTTTGTCCCCATCATAGGGGAAAGGCAGAAAATTGTCAAGCGCGCCGTCGTTTTTCCGGTATCGAAAGCGGCCTGCGAGAGATCCGCCGGATTTTTTCTTTACAAATACCGTCTTCTTTGATATAATAGATACGCTTTGCAATGTTGATGATGCGTTTCAGCCGTTTTTGTGCCGTACGGCTTTGCAGAGCTTTTATAAGCGCCTGTAGCTCAGCTGGATAGAGCGTTGGACTCCGACTCCAAAGGTCACAGATTCGAATTCTGCCAGGCGCACCAGATAAAAAGGCCGTTAGGTGGTATCAGTAAGCCATCTAACGGCCTTTTTCGGATCGTTTTCAGATTTGATGAACAAACAGCCAGCACGAACTGAGGCCGGGAAAATGGCGGCCTGGACAGTTTCGCGCGGGCTTTCTTGCTTGACGCACCGAGTGGCCGGTATCAGTGATTGTGCCCGCCGTTTTCTTTCCCGCGCACTTTTTTCAAAGCCTTCTGGATCTTCTGCTGGGCCGTCTGGCCTTTCAGATGAAGGCCTGCTTTTTTGAACTTTTTATCGCCTTTCATGTCGATCTCCCCTGTAAAATCATAAAACTCGATCGAAAGCGGCCTGCCGGATACAAAAGCGGCGCCGCTTTCGTCCTCTCTATTTTAACGTGTTTGCCGCCGGATTTCAAATAGGCGGGCCGAAAAAAACAAAACATTGACCCAAAAAGCCAAATAATAAGCTCCCTTTATGAGAAACAGTGAAAAAACACGGTAAGACATGAAGGGAGCATATTGGGAATTTTTTTGAAGACGGCTAAGAAAGGCGCCCTTTGAAATCCTCATAGGAAAAACGGCGGAGAATCGTGCAGCCGCCGTGCGCGTCGCGGAGGGCGATGGCCGGAAGCGGCATGCCGTTGAACGTGTTGTTCTTCACCATCGTATAGATGGCCATATCGCCGAAAGCGAGCCGGTCGCCGGGATGGAGCGGCGTATCGAACGAATAGTTCCCGATAACGTCCCCGGCCAGACAGGTGGGCCCGGCCAGCCGATAGCCGTAAGGCTTTTCCCCGGGCTTTCCGGCGCCGGGCAGGGGAGGCGTATAGGGCATTTCCAGCACGTCCGGCATATGGCACGCCGCCGATGTGTCCAGAATGGCGATATCGATGCCGTTATGCACGATGTCGAGCACCGTCGTCACCAGAAAGCCTGCGTCATAGGCCACCGCTTCGCCGGGCTCCAGATAGATCTGCACACCGTATGTCTTTTGAAGTCTTTTGACGCAGGATCTCAGCGCGCCGAGATCGTAGCCCGGCTTGGTGATGAGCTGCCCGCCGCCGAGATCCAGCCATTCCATTTGGCCGAGCCATTTGCCGAAACGGCTCTCCACGGCGCCGACCGTTTTGAGCAGGTCGTCCGCGTCCTGCTCGCACAGCGTGTGGAAATGGAAACCGCTGACGCCCTCAAGCTTTTCCGGCTCAAACTGCTTTTGCGTGACGCCGAGACGAGAGCCCGGCGCGCACGGGTCGTAGATCGCATGGCCTTTCTGCGTGGAACATTCCGGATTCAGGCGCAGGCCGATCTGCCTTCCGGCGAGCAGGGCTTTTTTTTGATATTTTTTCAGCTGAGAAAAAGAGTTGAAAACGATGTGATCGCAGAGAGCCGCGATGCGGTCGAATTCATCTTCGCGGTAGGCGGCGGAAAAGATGTGGTTCTCGCCGCCCATCTCCTCATGGCTGAGCTTTGCCTCAAAAAGCCCGCTCGAAGTCGTCCCGCTCAGATACCGGCCGATGAGCGGATAGAGCGCGAACAGGGAAAACGCCTTCTGCGCAAGCAGGATGCGGCATCCGGTATCGGCCATCACGCCGCGGAGGATGCGCAGGCTCCGCTCAAGGCGCGGGACATCCACCACATAGCAGGGCGTGGGCAGCTCGTCCATCCGCATTTTATTCGACCTTGTCCGGGTCGAAGTTTTCCTGCCAGGGCAGGCCCCAGATGTTGAGCTCTTTCATAAACGGGTCCGGATCGAATTCTTCGATGTTGTGTACGCCGGGGCGTTTCCAGGCGCCGGTGAGGAGCATCATCGCGCCGATCATGGCCGGCACGCCCGTGGTATAGGAGACGGCTTGGCTGCCCACTTCGCGGTAGCAGGCCTGATGGTCGCAGACGTTGTAGAGCGAATAGGTCTTTTCTTTTCCGTCTTTTCTGCCGTGGAAGATGCAGCCGATATTGGTCTTGCCTTTGGTGCGCGGGCCGAGCGTGGAAGGGTCCGGCAGAACGGCTTTGAGGAATTGGAGCGGCACGATGTCCATGCCCTGATAGCGGATGGGCTCGATGGAGGTCATGCCGACGTCCTGGAGGCAGCGGAGGTGATTGAGGTAGCTGTCTCCGAAGGTCATGAAAAAGCGGATGCGCTTGATGCCGGGGATGTTTTTGGCGAGGGATTCGATCTCCTCGTGATGCATCAGATACATCTTTTTCGGGCCGATCTCCGGAAAATCGTAGGTGCGCGAGACAGCCATCGGCTCCGTTTCCACCCATCTGCCGCTTTCCCAGTAGCTTCCCTTTGCCGAAACTTCCCGGATATTGATCTCCGGATTGAAGTTCGTGGCGAATGGGTAGCCGTGGTCGCCCGCGTTGCAGTCGAGGATGTCGATGGCGTCGATCTCGTCGAACTGATGCTTGAGGGCGTAGGCGGAAAAAACGCCCGTTACGCCCGGGTCGAAGCCGCTTCCGAGCAGCGCGGTGATGCCGGCTTCCTGAAAGCGGTCGTGATACGCCCACTGCCATTTGTATTCGTATTTAGCCGTGTCTTCCGGTTCATAGTTGGCCGTGTCCACATAATCGGTCTTGGTGGCGAGGCAGGCATCCATAATAGTCAGGTCCTGATACGGCAAGGCCATGTTGAGCACCACATCGGGCTTCTCTTTTCGGATCAGCGCGATCAAAGCGGGCACGTTATCCGCGTCCACTTCCGCCGTTGTGATCTTGGTCGCGGAACCCTTGATTTTTTCTTTCAGCGCGATGCATTTGTTCTCATGATGGCTGGCGATGCAGATCTCCTCAAAGACGCGGCTGTTCTGGCAGCACTTTTGGATCGCGACGCTTCCAACGCCTCCACAACCGATGATGAGGGCTTTTCCCATTTTTTCATGCTCCTTTGTCTGAATTGAATAGAAGAAAACATGCCTCATTATATGGAAGAAAAAACCCGATGTCAAGGCATTTCGGGCCGCCTTTTTCCAAAAAGGGCCGCTTCCGTCTTGCCGAACGTCTGTTTTACGTGTATGATAAAGACAGCGCGATTCCCAAAATACGTTTATGGAAAAATGAAAGGAACGACATCATGCAGATTCTCGTCACTGGAGGAGCCGGATTCATCGGGACCCATACTTGCGTGGCGCTTTTGGAAAACGGATATGGCGTTACCGTCATCGATAATCTTTGCAACAGCAAAAAAGAAGCCCTGCGGCGCGTCGAAAAGATCACCGGAAAGCATCTGACTTTTTACCAAGGGGATGTGCGCGATGCTGATCTCCTCAAAAAGATCTTTTCCGAGCAGAAGATCGATGTGGTCATCCATTTCGCGGGCCTCAAAGCGGTGGGCGAATCTGTTGAAAAGCCGCTCCTCTATTATGAGAACAACATGATCGGCAATCTTGTCCTTTTGCGCGCGATGGACGACGCCGGCGTGCGGAATATGATCTTCAGCTCTTCTGCCACGGTCTACGGCGTGCCGAAGAGCGTGCCCATCAAAGAGGATTTTCCGCTTTCCGTTACCAATCCCTACGGCCAGACCAAGCTGATGATGGAAACGATGCTCAAAGACATCGCCCATGCGGACGAGCGGTGGAGCATGGTGCTCCTGCGCTATTTCAATCCCATCGGCGCGCATCCGAGCGGCCTCATCGGCGAATATCCGAAGGGCATCCCCAACAATCTCACGCCGTACATCGCGCAGGTGGCCGCCGGCAAGCTCAAAGAGCTGAAAGTGTTCGGAAACGATTATCCCACGCCGGACGGCACCGGCGTGCGCGATTATATCCATGTGGCGGATCTGGCGGAAGGCCATGTCTGCGCGCTGAAAAAAGCCGGCGTGCCCGGCGTGCATATCTATAATCTCGGCACCGGCGTCGGGTACAGCGTGCTCGATGTGGTGGCCGCATTCGAAAAAGTGTGCGGCAAAAAGATCCCCTACGCCGTCGTGCCGCGCCGCGCCGGCGATGTGGCGGAAAATTATGCCGACGCTTCGAAAGCCCTGCGCGAGCTTGGCTGGAAAACGGAAAAGACCCTCGACGACATGTGCCGCGATCTGTGGAACTGGCAGTTCCATAATCCGGATGGCTATCCGAACGACTGATCTTTCACTTTTTTAGGGAGGAAAACATCATGGAAATCACACTTCGCAATCTGCTTCTGGCAGGCATCGGCAGCGTGACCGCCTCATATGAAAAAGCGCAGGGCATCGTAGACGAACTGGTGAAAAAAGGCGAGATCGCCGTCCATGAAGGCAAGGAACTCAATGAGGAGCTCAAACGTGAGGTCAAAGACCGCGCCGGAAAAGCCTCGGTCTCGACGGAAGACCTGAAAAGCGTGCTTTCAGACCTTCATTTAGCGACAAAAGAAGATATTGCCGAGCTGAAAGGGCGCATCGAAAAACTGGAAAACAAATAAAAGATGGAAAAGACTCGAAAACGCGCCCGCATCCGGCAGATCCTTTCGGTCTTTCTGCGCCACGGCATCGGCGCGGGACCGAAAGGGTGGAAGGACCCGGTCAATATCCGTCTCGCCTTTGAAGAGCTGGGTCCGACGTTTGTCAAGATCGGGCAGATGCTCTCAACCCGCTCCGATATTCTGCCCGACCCGTACCGAAAAGAGTTTCAGAAACTTCAGGACCACGTGGCGCCGGAGCCGCCGGAAGCCATCCGGGCAGTACTGGAAAAGAGTTTGAAGCTCCCGCCGGAGACCGTCTTTTCGTCTTTTGACCGGGAGGCGTTGGCAGGCGCTTCGCTTGCGGAAGTGCACAGGGCCGTTTTGAAGAGCGGGGAAGAAGTGGCCGTAAAAGTACAGCGGCCGAATGCCCGGGAAATGATTTTGAACGACCTTTCCATCTTGAAACTTTTGTGCCGCTTTTTCAAGATCGGGACGATCTTCCATATCGTGAACATGCAGGATCTGATTGAGGAACTGGACCGGAATATCCGTCTTGAGCTGGATTTTGCCAACGAGGCGGAAAATATCCGCCGCTTTCGGAAGAACAACCGGGAAGCCCGCTGTGTATCGGCGCCGAAAGTCTACGAGGCCTATACGTCCCATACGGTGCTGGTGATGGCGTATATCGACGGCATCCGTATCCGGCAGGCCGCGCGACTGAAGGAAGAAGGCTACGATCTCCACGACATCGGGCTGAAATTGGCCAACAATTACATGAAGCAGATTCTCGAAGACGGCTTTTTCCACGCCGATCCGCACCCGGGCAATATCCTGATCCAGGGCGGGCAGATCGTCTATATCGATTTCGGCCTGGTCGGCGTGCTCGATAAATGGATGATGCGCAAGATCCGTCGATTGCTCGCCGGCGTCGTCAACAGCGATGTGGATATGATGGCGGAATCCGTTCTTCAGCTCGGCATACAAAAAGCCCCGGTGGAAATCGACCGTTTCCGCCGGGACATCGAGACGTTTTACGAGCGCTATTATTCGCTTTCGTTCGAGGAATTGAACCTTTCTCAGCTGATGAACGAGATGTTTTCCATCTGCCGGAAAAACGGCATCGTCATCCCCAAGGAAGTCGCCATGCTGGCCAAAGGCCTGATGACCATGGAAAGCGTGATGACGAGCCTCGCGCCGGACACCAATATGATGACGATCGCCGCGAATTACGGCATGCGGCTTTATCTGCACGGAGACCGGGACGTTCGGCACGATATGATGGAAATGGCCCGGCAAGCCTATGAAAATATCGCGCTTGGCATGAAAGTTCCGGCCAAAGCGTTCCATCTGCTCGACCGCATCCACGCGGACGGTCTGCCCGTCCGCATCAGCTGTGCGCATCGTGCCCGCGATTTTGCCCGGCTCGACGATATGGTCGACCGGCTGATCTTGGGCCTGCTCATCTGCGCACTGATCGTGGGCTCCGCGCTGGCGGCGCGGCCGTCAGCAGACGGTGCAGTGCCGCCGCTTGCGGCGGCGGGCTATGTGCTGGCGGCCGTTCTCGGAGCCGTGCTGGTCTTTGCCATGATCCGCCGGCATTTTCCGCACCGTTGACTTAGACCATCAAATAGACGCAGTACGGGCCGAAGATCGCTTGGAAACGTTCCTCGGCCTGCGTCCGGTCGGCCAGATCTCCGGTGTTGCGGACTTCGAGCGGGATACCGGCGGAAAGTCCATGTTTGACGACATAGTCTTTGACTTTCTCGATCATCTGCCAGAAGAGATCCTCGCCTCGGCCTTGGTCGCAGAAAAGCACGGCGACATATTTGCCGTTTTCCATCGCGTTGGCGATCAGGCATTTGCCGATCAGGTCTTTCCGCTCGCCGGATTCATTCATCACCCGGCGGATCTTGCGGTAGATCGAAAGATAGTGGTCGGTGAACTCTTTGTTCAGCCCGGTGAAAGATTCATTTGTATAGTAGATGGGAACGACGTAAAGATCGATCTGCTTCTCAAGAAGCTTGTTGCCGTTCGTTTCGATGATGCCCCGCACCAGACGCTTTTCAAAATCCGGGCAGATCGACCGTTCCAGTTCTTTACAGCGGTCTGTGAAAGAATAGGGCCCGCCGCTTCCGAGAATTTTGGAAAGCTTAACGATCAGGCGGTTCTCCGGCAGGATCCCGGGGAAAACCCGGATCAGTGACGGATGCTCTTTCAGCAGGCTGAGCGTTGCCCACGCTTTGTATTGAGAGAAAAGAGAGGTGGGCAGGATCATGCCGTTCAAACAAAAATGAGACGGCGATTCCCCAACGATCGGCATATTGGGGTCGGTAGGGATGATCGCAACGCCATTTTTGTCCGTATAGCGCATCGCAAGAAGCAATTTGTCGCTAAGTTCCGTAAAATAACGAAGAGCGTCTTTTTTTGAGACGGTTTCCATCCCTATTTCC
>CAUULH010000004.1:0-17937 GCA_963545875.1 uncultured Ethanoligenens sp. | reverse complement strand
GATGTCTTTATCGTCATCGGTATCGGCGGTTCGTATCTCGGCGCGCGCGCCGTCATCGAGCTGCTCGGCTCTCCGTTTTACAACAATCTGAAAAAAGATACGCCGGATATCTATTTCGTCGGAAACAACATCAACTCCGGCTATCTCAACGAAGTGCTTGCTCTCTGCGAAGGGCGCGACGTCTCCGTCAACATCATCTCCAAATCCGGTACGACGACGGAGCCGTCCATCGCGTTCCGCGTGTTCCGTCAGCTCCTTGAAAAGAAGTACGGCGAAGAGGGCTCGAAAGGCCGCATCTACGTCACGACCGACCGTGAGAAGGGCACGCTTAAAAAGCTGGCCGACGAAAAAGGCTATGAGTCTTTCGTGGTGCCGGACGATGTGGGCGGCCGCTATTCCGTCCTCACGGCCGTGGGCCTTCTGCCCATCGCCGTATCGGGCGTGGATATCGACGAGCTGATGAGCGGCGCCGCGGCCGCCGAAGACGCGCTGGTCTCCGACGATCTGGCCAAAAACGACAGTTACCGCTATGCGGCGGCGCGCAATATCCTTTCCCGCAAAGGCAAGGGCATCGAGATCCTGGTGAGCTACGAGCCGGCGTTTGCCACGATGAACGAGTGGTGGAAGCAGCTCATGGGCGAGAGCGAGGGCAAGGATAACAAGGGCATCTACCCGGCGTCCGCCGTGTTCTCGACCGATCTGCATTCGCTCGGCCAGTTCATTCAGGAAGGCAGCCGCACGATGTTCGAGACGGTCGTGCATTTTGCCGAGCCGAAAACACAGCTCACCATCGGGGAGCAGGAAGGCAACATCGACGGCCTGAATTTCCTGGCCGGCAAGACGATGGCCTATGTGAACGACTGCGCCTTTGAGGGCACCGTGCTGGCGCATACCGACGGCGGCGTGCCCAACATCGTGCTCGAAGCGCCGAAAGTTGATACGTTCGAGACCGGCTACCTGATCTATTTCTTCGAAAAAGCCTGCGCGGTCTCCGGCTACCTGCTGGGCGTGAACCCGTTCAATCAGCCGGGCGTGGAGCACTACAAGAAGAATATGTTCGCTCTGCTCGGCAAGCCGGGATATGAAAAAGAAACAGCGGCGATGAAAGCGCGTCTGGGGCGCTGATTTGAACCGCATCAAATGAATTTGGAGGATAAGACCATGTTGCAGCTGATTGCAGGCGGCAAAGGTACGGGAAAGACCAAAAAGATCGTCGAGATGGCCACGGCGGCGGCGGAAAAGACCAAGGGGAAAGTAGCGTTTGTGGAAAAAGGCAATACGCTTACTTATGACCTGCCGCACGATGTGCGCCTGTTTAATACGGACGATTATCAGCTCGACGGGCCGGAAGCGTTTTACGGCTTTTTAGCCGGTATCGCCGCTTCTGATTACGACGTCAAGCAGATCTTCGTCGATTCCGTCGTCTCTCTCGTGGAGAAAGACAGCGCGTCGGTCGCTTCCCTGATGGAAAAAGTCAGCGGGCTGGCCAAAAAGCAGGATATCGAGATCGTGGTGACGCTCTCGAAGAGCGCGAAAGATTTTCCGGCGAGCATCGGAAAATTCGTGATCGCTGATCTTTAAAAAGCCTTTTTGATGGAATAACACGCCGGGAATGGGTCGAATGGCCCGTTCCCGGCGTGTTTTTGCTGTTTTTCAAGTATCCGGTTCCCTGTATCGCCTGCGGTTTTTATCATCCATATTCAGCAGCTCTTCTGCGGAAATGCCGAGTCCTTTTCGGATCTGCCAGTGCTCGCCCGGCGTGTCCGCCGTTTCCACTTTTTCTACTTGGAGCACCTCGCGCGCGGGCACTTCGGGCGCTTTTTCATCGTCAGAGACGCGCTCTCCGTCCGGGAGCGGGGGAGCGGGAAGTTCATCGTCTGAACCGTTTTTTCGGAAAAAAGCCGCATGGACCCGGCCATGGACGTCGATCTCCCAGTCGATGGCGTGCAGGCCGGGCTTTGCCGTCACATCCGGGGAAAAAGAGACGTCCGCGCCGTCGGCGTCTGAAATCCCGTTTTCCAGAAGCACGCAGAAAGACTGAGAGATCTTCATATGAAAGCAGAGGGTCTTTCGGCCAGGTTTTTTGCGCACAAAAAGCAGAAAAATGCAGTAGGAGCCGAACACGGCCAGCCGGCCGTCGCCCAGATCCTTGTGGTAAAGATGATCCACACAGGACTGGCTGTCCGCCAGCTGGCATTCATAATACGCAAGATGGAGTATCGTAGTCTTTTCATAGCCGGCAGAAGATTCTCCGAGCGGCGTGTGCGGCATAAGATCCTGCCCCTTTCCATCCCATCCGGATCGCGCCGGGGGATCTTTCAGCTTTCTTTACCACTATATGAAACGGCGGAATAAGAGTTCCGCGCGGGCATTGTCCGATTTCTCCCTCGTTGAATAAAATGAGAATGTCCCAACAAAATGGGCATCAACAAAAGGAGAATCTGGTCATGATGAAGAAGACCTTACAGGTTCCAGTCATTGTCGGAGAAGGCGAAGCGCAGTTCTTCGTAGAAGAAGACGTTACGGTCGCTCCGCCGAGCCCGCCCGTCTACGAGATCCAAAACATCAAGCGCCATGTGGAGATCGTGACGGCAAAAGTCGTCAAAAATAAAGTCCTGTTCAATGCGATCCTCTGGAAAGCCGTTTATTACACGACAGTCGAGCATGTCCACGACGGCACCATCAATGGGCCGGTCTATCACAGTTCGTTCAAAGTGCCGTTCGGCGGATTTGTAGATCTTTGCCCGTATCCGGGCGAGGAAGTCTGCGAAGGCGCCACGCCCGAGCTGCTGAAAGGCGAAGTGCTCGGGAGCAAAGAGGTGCTGCACGACGAAAAGTGCGTGGATGGCATCAAAGTCTACAATAAACTGCTCGAAAAGACGATCGTGAGCCTCCGCTTCAAAGCGACCACGCTCCAGCATATCGAAGTGGAGACCAAAGAGCCCTGCCCGCCGCCAAAGCCGGAGCCGAAACCCTGCCCGTGCAAATCAAAAGATTGCTGATTACCTGACAGGTCGGCTTAAAAAGGATGAGGCACAGCAAAACTGCGCCTCATCCGTACATATGGACAAAAGAAGACCGCCGGCGGGAAACGGCGGTCTTCAAAGCGTCTATTCGATTGGCAGAAACGGGATCACGAATGGGCAAAGGAAAGAAAGCGCGTCTTTTCCATGGCTTTCCATACGGAGAAGATGACGACGATCTGCACCGGGAAAAGCACCGCGGTCGAAAGCACGCGGGTGAGCAGCAGCGGCACGAAGGTCTGACCCGGGATGATGATGGTGAGCCAATACGTCGTGAGCAGGCCGCTGATGGCGAAAGCCGAAATGGCGCTCGCGATCGTCACGCGGGGCAGAGACGGCGTTTTCCGATGTAAAAACAGGCCGTAGGTAACGCCGCTCAGCACACCGCTCAGGGTGATGCCGGGGAAATAGGCCCCATCCGGGAAGGCAAGGTAACCGACGATATCGATCAGCCCGCCGACGATGCCGCCGTAAACGGGCCCGTACAGGATGCCGGCCGCGGCCAGCGCCACGAATGCGAATCCGATGCGCAGAACCGGCGTCTGGATGGACAAAAAGCGCGATAAAATGACACCGAGCGCGATGAGCAGCGCTAAAATAACGATCTTTCTGGTTTTAGACAAACAAAAACACCTCTCTTAATGTGTGACAGCATGGCGACCACATTAAGAGGGGGGCCTTTTAATGTGGCAACGGAATGCAACGACAGCACCGCAAGCCCGCGGCTTTTCGTCCAGCGGCAACTTCCCGTCCAACTGGCACTTCACGCGCTGTCATCTACTTTGCCAAACGAATGTACTTAATACTATACCACTGTACTCTTGTTTTCGCAACCCTTTTCAGAAAAAATCAGAGGTCGTCCTCAAAATCCCAGGGATGTGTGTGGAAGTGCTCGTCCACCAGATCGACGCGCCTGAGCAGTTCCGGCTGTTTCAGCAAGTCGTGAACGGGCATATCCGCCGCGATGCGGTGGGCTTCGTCAAAGAGGATGGCCCGCTGCGCGATATGCGGCGCCAGCTCCAGATTGTGGGTGGAGACGATCAGTGTTTTGCCCGC
Source organism: uncultured Ethanoligenens sp. (assembly GCA_963545875.1). Taxonomy (GTDB): domain Bacteria; phylum Bacillota; class Clostridia; order Oscillospirales; family Ethanoligenentaceae; genus Ethanoligenens. The sequence continues at coordinate 13,858 of CAUULH010000004.1, read as the reverse complement.
CGCGCTCAGCGCACGCAGCAGATGGAGCAGCCATGTCTGCGAGCGCGGATCTAAGCCCTCGGAAGGCTCGTCCAAGATCAGCACGTCCGGATTCAGAATCAGGGTGCTCCCGATGGCGACTTTGCGCTTTTCGCCCCCGCTCAGGCGGAAAGGCGGCTTGTCGAGAAGCTCTTCTACGCCCACCGTTTCGGCCACGGCCCGCACGCGTTCGGCCACTTCTTTTTCGGAGAGCCCGGCCTGCAAAGGGCCGAAAGCCAGCTCTTCTTTGACGGTGCCGCAGAAGAGCTGGACGTCCGGCTCCTGAAAGACAAAGCCGACCCGTCGGTGGTAAGCCAGGGCGGATGGACCGTGAAATGTATACTTATCCAGTATCTTATTAAAAGCCCGCAGCGTACCTTTTTGGGGAAAAAGCAGGCCGGCCAGAAGCTTGAGCAGCGTGGTCTTGCCGCAGCCGTTCGCCCCGAGGACGCAGATGCGTTCGCCGGCGCCGATCTTCAGATTCAGGTCGGAGAGCACCGGCTTTTCCTCTTGCGGGTAGGTGAAAAAGAGATGGGAAAGTTCAAATAGAAGGTCGTTCAAAACACATGTTCCCCCACGATCAAGAACAGAAAGATGATCAGACTGTTCAGGACAAACAGCCAGTCGCCCATATCGGTATGAAAAAGGCGGAGGTGCGCGGCCTGCCCGGAGAATCCGCGGCAGACCATCGCCTCGTAGACGTTTTCGCCGAGCGCGCGGCTCCGAAGAAAAAGAGCGGAGGCGCTCCGACCCATGAAACGGCGGTCGTCCGCGGCTTTTCGACGGCCCACGGTACGCAGAAAGCGGGCCTCCATGCGCTCTGTGATCCGCTCGGTGAGAATGAACAAATAGCGGTAAGCCATATCCAGCACGGAGAGCAGGACGGCGGGCAGGCGGAGCGCGGCCAGCGCGGCGGTGATGCGTGACCATCGTGTCGTGAGCAACAAAAGGAAAGCGAAAGAGAGCGAGATACCGCAGCGAAGCGCCAGCCTGAACGCCGTTTCAAGGCCGGCAGCCGTAAAATAGAGGCCGTGCGGCAGCGAAAGCGCGCCGGGCGGGATCAGGATAAAAAGCGGTCTGCCCGAGAGAAAAAGATTGGATGCGCCGGGCAGAGAAAAGAGAAAAACGACCGGCGGCAGATAAGCCCAGGCGCGCCGGACGAACGCCCGAATCTCGAGCCCGGAGAGGCAGGCGTAGGAAAGCGGGACGAGCGCCAGCGCGATGAGCACGGTCAGGCTCGAAAAAAAAGAGACCGAGATCCCCAGGGCAAGCAAAACGACGATCAACACAAGCGCGACGCGCGGATGCAGAAAAAACGGCCTTGCGGCAAAACGTTCCGCGTAGAATTCATTGGCGAAAACGCCGGAAAAATGACGGAGCGTCCGGGTGAGGAAGCGTGTCCGCCCGGCAGGCAGTTTGCCGGGCATCTGCTGTTTTTCAAGCAGAAAATCCGGCAGACGGCACGGTTCCGTGCGTTTTTGAGCTGGCGTTCCATTTGAAATCATCATCAGGTCTTCCGTTTCCGTTTGTCATGTTTCGAGGCGATGGCGGCGGTGAGGAAGATCGTCCCGGCGATGAGCGCGATGCCGGCGACGGCCGAAAGGAGATAGCCGGCCGTCGCGTTTTTCCCGAGCAGGGGAAGCGAGTAGTCGGGGAAAAGAGCCTTCCATCTGTCTGCAAGCGCGGCAAAGCCTTTGGGCACATAGCCCACCGCCCGGCGAAGCTCCTGCGCGCCCCATTCGCCCCAGGCCGTGCCGGATGCGAGCAGGCCGAGCGGCGTCAGCGCCGCCAGCACAGCAAGGGGAATCCAAAAAACGCGGGTCCGTTTCCAAAGAGAGACGGAGCGTCCATTCGGATCTTTCGAAAGAGCGGGGCGGCCCTGAGAAAAGACCGACGGCGCGGCTTTGGCAAGGTAGGCGGCGGCCGCCGCGGTCAGCGCCGCTTCGAGAGGTCCGGCGAAAAGGCCGTGTGCCAACATCATGGCCGGGATGGAGACGGCGAGCGGATACGGGCAGTAGAGCGCGGCGCCGTTTGCCGCGTGAAAAAAGATCGGCTGGATGCCGAGCTCGACCGCCGCGGCGAACGCGGCCAGATTCAGGCCCGTGTAAGCGCCGAGCGCCGCCGCCAGCACGCCTCTTCTGCCGTCCGGTGCGGCGCGTCCGCGGAGCAGGCGATAGACGCCGTATCCCGCGAACGGCATGATGAACGCCATGTTGAAACAGTTGACGCCGAAATTGAGGATGCCGCCGTCGCCGAAAGCCAGCGCCTGAATGAGCAGGGCGGCGGAGACCGAGACCGTCGCCGCCCACGGCCCGAGCAGGATGGCCACCAGCACGGCGCCCACCGCGTGGGCGGAGCTTCCGCCCGCCACGGGGATGTTGAACATCATGATCAAAAAAGAAAACGCCGCGCCCATCGCCAGAGAGGGGATGCGCCGTTCGCCGAGACGCAGTTTCACTTTCCGGAAAGCGACGGCCCAAACGGGGATCATGCCGGCCAGAACGGGAAGGGCTGTTTGAGGGGAAAGATAGCCGTCTGGAATGTGCATAAAAACCTCCGCGAAAAAAGAGCCCATGCGGGGCGAAAAGTTCACCCTGATGGGCTCTCTGTAAGATCTGATATCGGTTGAGATCATGCCTGTCCGGCCTGAACCCTTTGCATCTTAACATAAACCGGACAGGGTGTCAACAAGGCGGTTCAGGACTTTTTCGCCCAGTTTCCGGCGCCGAAGACTTTGTAGCCGGACGCGGGGATCTGCCAGAAAGGAAGGCGCGTATCGCCCAGGATCAGGCGGTAGGCATAGCCGTCTTCCGGCGGCGGGAGCACGGCGTCGTCGCCGGAGCGGTTGACGGCGCAGATGAGACGCTCGTCTCCCCGTTTTCGCTGGAAAGCGTAAAGGCCGTCCCGCGCGGCAAGGGTGCGATAACCGCCGGCGGCCAGCGCCGGGCAGGCATGGCGCACGGCTGAAAGCGCGCGCACGGTACTTTGAAGGCCGCGGTTCTCGTGTCCCCAAGGAAACGTGCCGCGGCAGAAGGGGTCGCCGTATCCCTCCATCCCGGCTTCGTCGCCGTAATAGATGCAGGGCACGCCGGGCAGGAAAAACAGCAGAGTGAACGCCAGTGTCAGCAGTTTGACGCCCCGTTCATATTCTTTCGGGTCAAGGTGCTGAGCAGCTTCCCAGGCGCGGTCGTGCCCGTCGCTGTCCGGCCCGGCTAGCGACGTCAGGATACGCGCCGTATCGTGCGTGCCGAGCAGGTTCATCGCCGTGCGCATGGCCGGCGCGGGGTAGTTCTCCACGATATGCGTCACCGTGATATGGAGCGCGTCAGCGTCTCCGCCGCGCAGAAAAGCGATGATCGCCGCACGGAACGGGTAGTTCATCACGCTGTCGAGTTCGCCGCCGAGCAGATAGCGGCGGCGCTCGCCGTAGGCGATCTTTAAGGAGGCGTCTTCCCAAACTTCGCCGATGACGGCTCCATCCGGGTCACAGCGCTTCACGCGTTCCCGCAGGCGTTCGATGAAACGGGGATTCAGCTCATCCGCCACATCGAGACGCCATCCTTTCGCGCCCGCGCTCATCCAGTGGGCCAGCACGCCGGTCTCGCCCGTGATGAGATCCAGAAAAGACGGCGCCATCTGGTCCACCTGCGGCAGCGTGCCGAAATTCCACCAGCAGCGATACTGGTTCGGCCAGGATTTGAACTGGTACCAGCTGTAATACGGCGATTCTTTGGAGCGGTAGGCGCCGCCGTCTCCGTAGCGGCCCTTGCGGTTGAAATAGACGCTGTCGTCTCCCGTATGGCCGAAAACGCCGTCGAGGATGATGTGGATACCGTATTCGTCCGCTTTTTTGCAGAGCGCGCGGAAATCCTTTTCCGTGCCGAGCAACGGATCGATCTTCATGTAATCCGCCGTGTTGTAACGGTGGTTGGAATGCGCTTCAAAAATAGGATTGAGGTACAGCGCCGTGACGCCGAGCTCGTGCAGGTAGGACAATTTTTCCGTGATGCCGGCAAGGTTTCCGCCGAAATAGGTGTCGGAAAAAGCGTGCGGGTCCTCTTCCGCGCGGTATTCCGGCACGCTGTCCCATTCTTCGCGCAGAAGGCAGCCTTCCGGCGCCTTTTTCGGCAGTTTGTCGTTCTCCCGGCGGAAGCGGTCGGGAAAGATCTGGTAGATCACGCCGCCCGTGAGCCAGTCCACCGTATGGAACGACGGGTCGTACACCGTGAGCTGCCATTCGTTCCCTTTGCTCGAAGCATCCGCTATCATGGCTTTTCCGCCGTGGTCGCGTATCAGGCGGCGCGGGCCGTTCTGCGTATCGAGATAGAACGTGTACCAATAAAGCCCCGGCCTTGCCAGCGCGCAGGAGCAGAAAAAGACGTCGCGCGCGTCGTCGCCGGCGTCGGGCTGCATCTCCGTTGTCCAGGAGCCGCCGGTATCGGCATGGATGACCATCCGCGCCGCGCGCACATTTTCCGACCTCGGCGGGCGGAGCAAAAAACCGGCGCTCTCATGGGCTTTCAGCGCGCCGAACGGGTTTTTATAAGCGGTGTCCCACGCATCGTAGATCTCGCTTTCCAAAATGCGGCACCTCTTTTCAAAATCAAAAAGTCGGATTTTTTACGAAACGGGCGTGAGCCCCCAGATGCGCTCCGCGTAGTCGCGCAGCGCGCGGTCGCTGGAAAAGACGCCCGCCGCCGCGATATTGAGGAGCGACATCCGGTTCCAGCGTTTTTTATCCCGATAGCAGGCCAGCGCTTTCTCATGGATGGCGCAGTAGGAGGCGTAATCGGCCAGCACCATGTATGGGTCCGCCTGCCCGCTGCCGCTCCCGATGAGCGAGCTGAGCACTTCCGGATGGCGTATGCCGCCGATGCCCTTCTCGAACAGATCGAGCACGGCGCCGAGTTCCGGATTGTTGTGATAATAGCTCGTCGGGCTGTATCCTTTGGCACGCAGTGCGGCCACTTCATCCGTCTTCATGCCGAAGATGAAGATGTTCTCGTCGCCCACGGCCTCAGCCATCTCTACATTGGCGCCGTCCAGCGTACCGATGGTGAGCGCGCCGTTGATCATCAGTTTCATATTGCCGGTGCCGCTCGCCTCCGTGCCGGCCAGCGAAATCTGCTCGCTGATCTCGGCCGCGGGCATCAAAAGCTCCGCCAGCGTGACGCGGTAATCTTCGAGGAAAACGACTTTCAGCTTTTTGGAGATCACCGGGTCGCTGTCGATCTCTTTGCCGATGGCGCAGATGAGCCGGATGATGTATTTCGCCATCAGATATCCCGGCGCCGCCTTGGCGCCGAAAATGAACGTCTGCGGCGTGATGTCGAGCGACGGGTCGGCTTTCAGGCGGTTATAAAGCGTGAGGATGTGCAGGGCGTTGAGGAGCTGGCGCTTGTATTCGTGCAGGCGTTTGACCTGCACATCGAAAACGGAATCGGGGTCGATCTCGATCCCGTTGTTTTTCTTCACATAATCGGCAAGGCGCACCTTGTTGGCGCGCTTGATCTCGGCGAGCTTATCCAGTACGGCGGGGTCGTCCGCATAGCCGCGCAGTTTCGCCAGCTGTTTCGGCTCGGTGACGAAATCGCCGCCGATGAGGTCCCGTATGAGCCCCGCCAGGCCGGGATCGGCTTCCGCCAGCCAGCGGCGGTGCGTGATGCCGTTGGTGATATTGGTGAATTTTTGCGGAAAAGCGCGGGCATAGTCGGCAAAAAGCGTGGTGCGGATGATCTTGGAGTGGATGGCCGATACGCCGTTCACCGAGTGGCAGGCGGCGATGCAGAGGTTTGCCATGCGGATCTGCCCGTAGGCGACGACGGCCATCGAGGAGATGCGGTCCCAGTCGCCCGGATAGTAGTTCCAGAGCTGTTTGCACAGGCGGCGGTTGATCTCGCAGACGATCTGATAGATGCGCGGGAGCATCCGTTTGAACAGATCTTCCGGCCAGATCTCCAGCGCCTCGTGCATCACGGTGTGGTTGGTGTAGGCCGTCATGCGGGTCACTTCCGCCCAGGCGTCATCCCAGCCGAAGCCGTGATCATCCATCAAAATGCGCATCAGCTCCGGGATGCAGAGCGCCGGATGCGTCTCGTTGATGTGGATGGCGATCTTTTCGGCCAGATTGGCCAGCGTTCCGAAGCGCGCGATGTGTTTGCGGATGATGTCCTGCACGGAGGCGGAAACGAGAAAATACTGCTGTCTGAGCCGCAGGCTCTTGCCTTCGATGTTGTTGTCCGGCGGATAGAGCACCTTGCTGATGACTTCGGCCATCGAGCTCTCTTCCACGGCGTGCATGTAGTCGCCCTGATTGAAAAGGCCGATGTCGAAAGACGGGCTCCGCGCGCTCCAGAGGCGCAGGGTGCCTACCGCGCCGCTCTTGTAGCCGGAGATCATCATGTCGTACGGCCTTGCCGTCACCATATGCTGATCCTTGTATCGAACGATCTGGCGGCCGTTTTCCCAGCTTTCCTCGACCTCGCCGTCGAAGCCGACGGTCACGGATTCATCCGGGCGCGGCGTGAGCCACACTTCGCCGCCCGGCAGCCAGAAATCGGGCAGCTCCGTCTGCCAGCCGTCCACGATCTTCTGGCGGAAGATGCCGTAGTCGTAGCGGATGCAGTAGCCGTAGAGCGGATAGCGCAGCGTGGCCGCGGAATCGAGAAAACACGCGGCGAGCCGCCCGAGCCCGCCGTTTCCGAGCCCTGCGTCCGGCTCGAAATCGTACAGGCTGTCGAGATCAAAACCAAAATCGTGCACCGCGTCGGCAAAAAGGGGCGTCACGCCCAGATTGAACAGATGGTTCTTGAGCGAGCGTCCCATCAGAAATTCCATGCAGAGGTAATAGGCCGTTTTGCCCTCGCTCCGCATCCGTTTTTCCATCCATTCCCGGCGCTGGGAGGCGAGCAGATCCTGAACCGTCAGCGCGATCGCGTTATACATTTGTTCGGGAGAGGCTTTAGTCGGCGTCACACCGTAATGAGAGCCCAGTTTGGCCTGGATCTGGGATTTGATCTGCGGCTTATTGTAAGAAAAACGCATGAGAAAAATGCCTCCTGTTGGTCGGACGTTTTTGTCGGATCCGAGATCCGTCAGCGGCCGAGGAGCTTCCGGTAGAGCGAGAGGTATTCCTTGACGGATTTTTTCCAGCTGAAATCACAGGCCATGTCGCGGCGCACGAGCTCTTTCCACAGCGGCTTGTTGCCGAAAGTGCCTTCCGCGCGGCGGACGGCGCCGAGCATATCGTGCGCGTTGAACTGCTGGAAGGTGAAACCGCTGCCCTTTCCGCTGCCGCAGTCCGTGACGGTATCGGCGAGGCCGCCTACCTGATGCACGATGGGTACGGTGCCGTAGCGCAGAGCCACCATCTGCGAGATGCCGCAGGGCTCGGTGCGGGAGGGCATGAGCAGCGTGTCCGCGCCGGCATAGATCTTCCGCGCCAGGTCGTTACAGAAAGCGATGCGCGCGGCGATCTTGCCTGGGAAACGGCGCTGCATCTCGGTGAAAAATTCTTCATAGTGCCAGTTTCCCGTGCCGAGCAGCACGAACTGGACGGAATCGTTCATCATCTCTTCGAGCACGAAACGGATAAGGTCGATCCCTTTTGCCGTCACGAGCCGGCCCACGAAGCCGATCACCATGGCGTCTTTGTCCTGCGGCAGGCCCATCATGCGCTGGAGGCCGGCTTTGTTTTTCGCTTTTCCCGAAAGGTCGTCTTTGTCATACGGGGCAAAAAGGCAGGCGTCCGTTTCCGGATCATAGTCCTCGTTGCTGATTCCGTTGAGGATGCCGCTCAGCTTGCCGCCCGCCAGTCGAAACACATGCTCGAGCCCAAAAGCGAAATACGGATAATTCAGCTCGTTGGCGTAATTCGGGCTCACGGTCGTCACCGCGTCGGCGGTCATGATACCGCCTTTGAGAAAGTTGACGCACCCGTCATAATCTATCGCCGGGAAGAAATCTTTTGGCAGCCCGAGAAGATCGTCGTAAATCTCATAGCCATATTTGCCCTGATACTCCACATTATGCACCGTAAAAACGGTTTTGATTCCCGCGTAGAACGGGTTGCCGCGATAATAGGCGGCAAGGTACACGGGCGCGAGCGCCGTCTGCCAGTCGTTCACATGGAGGATGTCCGGTTTGAAGTCGATGTGCGGCAGCATATCGAGCACGGCGCGGGAGAAAAAGACGAAGCGTTCCGCGTCGTCAAAATGACCGTAGAAACCGCGCCGCTTAAAATAATATTCGTCGTCGATGAAGTAGTAGGTAACGCCGCCCGCTTTCGCCTCAAAAACGCCGCAGTATTTGTTCCGCCACGAGACCGGCACGTCGAAATAGCAGAGAAAATGCATTTTGTCCCGCAATGCGGCCGGGATGTCTTCATAAAGCGGGAGCACGACGCGGCAGTCCGCGTCTTCGTCCGTCAGCGCCTTCGGAAGCGAGCCGGCCACATCCGCGAGCCCTCCGGTCTTGGCAAAGGGAACGGCCTCGCTTGTGGCAAATAAGATGTTCATTTTGCTTTCCTCCTTAAAAGCCGTCTGTCAGACGATACTTCCCGCTCTGATGAAGAGCGGATAGGTGTCATACCCCATCAGCGAGCGCCCGTCGCCGATCTGTGCCTGTTTGTCGATGATGCCGTATCCCATCGTTACGTTCCGCCCGACGTGGCTGTTCTTCAAAATGATGGAATTGGAGACGGTTGCGCCGCTTCCTACCGTGACGCCGCGGAACAGAATGGAATTTTCAACATTTCCCTCGATGACGCACCCGTCGGCGATAAAGGAATTGTGGACACAGGCGCTTTCGCCGTACTGCGCGGGCACTTCGTCGCGCACGCGTGTGCACACCGGCCCGTAACGGTGGAACAGATCGTCGCGCACGTCCGGATCGAGCAGATCCATATTGGCTTTCAGGTAGCTCTGGAGCGAGTCGACGCGCGCCACATAGCCGTCAAACGGCCAAATGAACATCCGGCAGGCGTTTGTCCGCTTTTGGAGTACGTCTCGAAAGAGATCGGAGAGCCCGAACGACGTGGCTTCGCCGACGGCCCGAAGCAGCGTGCCGCTTTTCCAGATCATCAGCCCCATGTCCATCAGGTGTTCGCCGGGTTCCGGGTCGGTGTCGATGGCGGTGACGCGCCCGTCCGCGTCGGCTAAGTAGGCATAGAGCGTTTCATTTCCGCCCGTCGTCACGGTCTCTTTGACGCAGGCGGCCGTGACGTCCGCTCCCGTTTCGATATGGCGGGTGATGAGCGCCTCGAGGTCCGCGCTGTAAAGGTTGGCGCTGTCCGCCAGAATGACGTAAGGACACGGATTGGCCTCGAGATAATGACGCGCGCTGCAGAGGGCTTCGAGCGCCGTGTGATACATGCGCTGCCCGGCGAGCGGCGGCAGGATGGAAAGGCCGCCGTGCTTGCGGGAAAGGTCCCAGTCTTTGCCGGAGCCTAAGTGATCCATCAGCGAGCGGTAGTTGCTCTGTACGATAACGCCTACGTCCGTGATATCGGCGTGGTGGAAATTTGAAAGAATGAAATCGATGAGACGGTAGCGCCCGCCGAAAGGAATGGAAGCGGTGGGCCGTTTCGAAGTCAGCTCGGGGAGCTTGCCGTCGTCGATGTCGGCGAAGATGATGCCCAGTGTCTTTGTGTTCATACGGCTTTTACCTCAGGGATATCGGTGTCCAGCATGGTCTCCTCCATCACGATGGCGTTTCTGCCCACATGGATGCAGTCGCCCACGGTGGTGATGCCTGCCGTCGGCTTGCTGATCTCGTCGGAGCGGAAGCCGACGATGGTATTCGCGCCGATCACGGCGTGCTCGCCGATGATCGCCTTCTGGATCTTGGCGCCGGGTTGGATGACGGCACCGGGCAGGAGCACCGAATTCCGCACCGTGGCGCCCGCGCCCACTTTCGCGCCGTAGAATAGGATGGAATTCTGCACGCTGCCTTCGACTTCGCAGCCTTCCGCCAGAATGGCGTTGTGGATGACGGCTTCCGGCCCGACGTAATGCGGCGGTTCCACGGCGCTGCGGGAATAGATGCGCCAGTTCGGGTCGTGCAGGTTCAGCCCCGAAGAGGGATCCAGCATATCCATATTGGCCTGCCAGTAGCTTTCGATGGTGCCCACGTCTTTCCAATAGCCTTTGAACGGATAGGCGAAGATGTGCTCGCCGTTCGACAGCATGGCGGGGATGAGGTCTTTGCCGAAATCCGCCAGCTTTTTGCCGGCTTCGGAGGTCATATAGGCGCGCAGTTTTTTCCAGGAGAACACGTAGATGCCCATGGAAGCAAAATTGCTCTTCGGCCGCGCGGGCTTTTCTTCAAATTCGTAGATGCTGCCGTCGCCGTTCGTGTTCATGATGCCGAAGCGCGACGCCTGTTCTTTGGAAACGATGAGGCCGGCGATGGTGCAGTCCGCCTGCTTTTGCTGATGGTAGGCGATCATCTTGGCATAATCCATCTTATAGATGTGGTCGCCGCCGAGAACGAGCAGGTATTCCGGGTCGTAGCGGTCCACAAAGGGGATGTTCTGGTAGATGGCGTTCACGGTGCCCGAATACCAGTCGGCGCCCGTGCGGTGCTGATAAGGCGGCAGGACATGCACGCCTCCGTCCATGCGGTCGAGGTCCCAAGGCTGCCCGTTGCCGATATAGTCGTTGAGCTCGAGCGGCTGGTACTGCGTGAGGACGCCCACGGTATTGACACCGGAATTCACACAGTTGGAAAGCGTGAAATCAATGATGCGGTATTTTCCGCCGAAGGGGACGGCCGGTTTTGCCCGGTTCTTGGTCAGCACGCCGAGACGGCTCCCCTGACCGCCCGCCAGCAGCATGGCGATGCATTTTGTTGTCCCAGTCATAGCTCATACCTCCCATTTCTGTCTTCTTTCTGTGCCCTGCTTTCACAAAACCAGGCCGTTTCTCTTTTTCCGGTCCGCGCGGGCTTTTTTGGGTGAGCCTCTCTTTTTTCTGTCGGCGCCGGCATTCGAAGACGCGGCGCTTTTGACGGCCGGAGCGGCGGACGCGGCCGTTACAGGCGGTTTCTCCTCTTTTTTCTCGGGTTCAAGAACAGCCGTTTCGGGGCGGAGACGGAGAAAGATCGCGGCCATCGGCGGAACGTTCAGCGCGATGGATTGAGTACAGCCGTGCATCGGCACTTCCGAGGAGGCCACGCCGCCGGGATTGCCGTGCCCCGTGCCGCCGAACGCGGTATCGTCGGTGTTGAACACTTCGTCGTAGACGCCCGCCGCCGGGACGCCGATGCGGTAGTCGGTGCGCAGCACCGGCGCGAAATTGAACAGGCAGATGAGCTCTTTCCCCGAACGGTCGATGCGGCGAAAAACGATGATGTTCTGTTCACAGTCGTCGGAAGCGATCCATTGAAAACCTTCCCAGGAATCGTCGATCTGCCAGAATGCCGGCTCTTTCTGGTAAAAATGATTGAGGGAGGCGACGAACTTCTGAAGCAGCGCGTGAGGCTTTTGTTCCAGCAGATCCCATTGGAGGACGGAGTGGCAGTCCCACTCGTTCGTCTGGCCGAATTCGCTGCCCATGAAGAGCAGCTTTTTGCCGGGATGAGCGGTCATGTAGGCGAAAAAGACGCGCATCCCCGCGAATTTCGTCGCCTCGTCGCCGGGCATCTTCTCAAAGAGCGACCGTTTGCCGTGCACCACTTCGTCGTGCGAGATAGGCAGCACGAAGTTTTCGGAAAAGGCGTAGTGGAGCGAAAACGTGATGTCCCGGTGATGAAATTTGCGGAAGAACGGGTCGGTGGAGACATAGTCGAGCATGTCGTTCATCCAGCCCATGTTCCATTTGAAGTTGAAGCCGAGGCCCCCGACGTCCACCGGTTTGGTCACGAGCGGCCACGCGGTGGATTCTTCCGCGATCATCATGGCTTTGGGGAAACGGGCGAACACGGCCGTGTTCAGTTCTTGGAGGAAAGAAACGGCTTCGAGGTTCTCACGCCCGCCTTTTTCGTTGGGGCGCCATTCGTCCTCTTTACGGTCGTAGTCGAGGTAGAGCATGGAGGCCACCGCGTCCACGCGCAGGCCGTCGATGTGATATTTGGCGAACCAGAAGAGCGCGCTCGAGATAAGGAAGCTGCGCACTTCGCTTCTGCCGTAATCGAAGACGCAGGTGCCCCAGGATTTGTGCTCCTGCTTGAGCGGGTCGCTGTATTCGTAGCAACAGGTGCCGTCGAAGCGGTAGAGCCCGTGCGTATCTTTGGGAAAATGCGCGGGCACCCAGTCCATGATGATGCCGATGCCGGCTTGGTGCAAAGCGTCGATGAACGCCATGAAATCGTGCGGCGTGCCATAGCGCGAGGTGGGGGCGAAATAGCCGGTGACCTGATAGCCCCAGGAATCGTCGAGCGGATACTCCATGAGCGGCATCAGTTCCACATGGGTGTAGCCCATTTCCTTCAGGTAGGGAATGAGTTCTTCGGCCAGTTTGCGGTAGCTGAACGGATTGCCGTCCTCATAGCGTTTCCATGAGCCGGCGTGCAGCTCGTAGATGCTGATCGGACTCCGGTAGAGATTCACCGATTTCATATGGGTGCGCCAGGCGAGGTCTTTCCAGCGGTAGCCGCCGAGCGGATAGTATCGCGAAGCCGTGCCCGGCCGTGTTTCCATATGGTAGGCATACGGGTCGCTCTTGATGAAAGTTTCACCGCTTTTTGCCGTGAGCTGATATTTGTAGGCGGCAAAGCTTTTGATACCGGGGACGAAAGCTTCCCAGATCCCCTGCCCGTCGATGCGGGTCATCGGATCTTTAGCATTGTCCCAATCGTTGAAATCGCCTACGACGGATACGGCGGAAGCCGTCGGGGCCCATACGCGGAAGAGGACGCCGGCTTTTTTGTTCTGTCTTGCCGGATGGCCTCCGAAGAATTCATAGGCTGTGGGATAAATGCCCTCATGGAACTGACGCAAGGTCTCGGAATTCTCACGGTCTTTTTTGACAACAGTATCCATTTTTTTCACCTCGTCTGATGTTTTTCGGCTGGATAAAAGGAAAACAGATAAATTATGATAAAAATGGGACAATAAGGAATAATGTGGCTTTCATATAAAAACATTTTGGTAAGAATATAAAATATATTGGAGATTTACTACTAAAATTTTAGCATAATCTTATAATATTGTAAAGTAAATTTTCGGTAAAAATCAAAAAACAGTCGAAAACAGCCGATTATGCCTTTTAATGGAAATTGCAAGGCTCTTTTAACTATACGGCGGAGCCGTCATCTTATGCCGGAAAGATTTTGAAAGACGGCAGCAGCTCGCAGACACCGAGCAGAATGATGACGATACCGGCTGCGAAAGGCGCAAAATGGCCGAACAGGCGGGCCGCCCATTTTTTCCCCGCGAGGCAGCCGAGAAAGATCGAGATAAAGCTCAGCGCTGTGGTCAAAAGCGTAGTGAGGATCAGGTCGAAACCGGCCATGCTCGCCCCGAGCCCAAGACCGGCGTTGTTGACGGTGAGCGCGAGTGCGAGCAGGCTTGCCTCGCGCAGATCGATGCGGGCGTCGCCGTCGGTATCGGCCGTTTCCGGGGCATCGAGCAGATAGCTGAAGCACGCGCCGATCTTTTCCGTCCGGTCACGGTGCGCCGGCTTGCGGCGGAAAGCATCCCGCAGGCTCCAGAAACCGATGGCGATGAGCAGCGCGCCGCCCGCGGCGGCGGAAACAGCTTCCGGGAGAAACCGGCTGAGCAGGGTGCCCGCGGCCATGCACAGCAGCGTACCGCTGCCGGAGATCCCGGCAATGAGCAGATTGACTGCCGGCCCGATGCGGATGCGCCGCATGCCGTAGGTGACCGCCACCGTAAAATTAT
>CAUULH010000003.1:0-18625 GCA_963545875.1 uncultured Ethanoligenens sp. | reverse complement strand
TCAATTGATTGCGAATATGAGTGAAAGAAAACAAATAGAGACAAGCAGTTACAGAAAGGAATGATATGATCAATTTTTCGCGCCTGAAAAATAAAAATAAATCAGAGCCTTTTGGGTTGTTCAGAAAGATCCCCATCATTCCCGTCTTATCGTTTCTTGTTCTGGTGACTTTTGTTGTATCTCTTTGTTTAGGCAGATATGGCATCTCTCTCACTCAAATATGGGCGATCGTTGAAGAAAAGATCTTCCATATCGGCGGCGTTCATTCGCAAACAGAAGATGCGGTCTTGTTTGCTATCCGCGCTCCTCGTGTTATCGCGGCCATTTTGGTTGGCTGGGCATTAGCGGCTTCTGGCGCGGCCTATCAGGGCCTTTTCAAAAATCCAATGGTCTCACCGGATATTTTGGGCGCTTCGGCCGGCGCCGGATTTGGAGCCGCATTCTCGCTTTTGCTCTCGCTCAATACTTTTCAGGTCCAGCTGATTTCCTTTTTGTTTGGCCTGGCGGCCGTGCTGCTGTCCTATATGTTCAGCACGCTTGTGAAAAATGCGGCAGAGAGCGTCTTGATCCTCGTTCTGACTGGCATGGTCGTACAATCCATTTTCACTTCATTGACTTCCGTAACCAAATTTGTCGCGGATACCGACAATAAATTGCCCACGATCACGTTTTGGCTTATGGGCAGCCTGGACCGGGTCGTCGGAATGGATACCCTTTTGCAGATCCTGATTCCCGTGGCCATCGGATCGGTCCCTTTAATCGTTTTTCGCTGGCAATTGAATTTGGTCTCATTCGGGGATGAAGAGGCTAAAGCGCTTGGCGTAAACACGACAGCGCTCAGACTGATTATCATTCTCAGTTCCACCTTGATGACCGCAGCGGCCGTATCTCTGAGCGGATTGGTCGGCTGGGTGGGATTAATTATTCCGCATATTGCCCGTATGCTCGTGGGCCCCAACCATGCGCGTCTGATTCCAGTTTCCATGCTCTTGGGCGGCATATTTCTTGCCGTTGTTGACGACGTTGCGCGTTCGTTGATGGAAGTGGAGATCCCGCTGGGGATTTTGACTTCTTTGATCGGGGCTCCGTTTTTCCTGTATCTGCTTCTCAAAAGAAAAAGAGGATGGGTGTAACTGCCCCATTTCATTATAGATATCAAGAATATTGAAGTTTTAGGGAGGAAATTGTTGTGGAAAAAAGAAAAAAGATAAACGTTGTTTTAGCCAGTGTACTTGCCGTTGCTTTATTGTTCAGCAGCTGCAGCGCCTCGGGCTCGTCAAGCTCTTCGGCTTCTTCGGCCGCATCCTCTTCCGAGTCCAGCCAAACTTCCTCATCATCGACGATCACCATCACGGATGATGAAGGCAATCAGGTAACGATCCCTTCAAAAGTGAAGCGTGTTGTCGATGGTTACCCATTCCATTCCGAGACTTTGGCGATCTTAGGAGCGGCCGATAAAGAAGTGGGAAGCATCAACTCGGCACAAACGCTTCCATGGCTCTATAAAGTTGTCCCGGTATACAACAAAAACGTGAAAACGGTATTCACCAGTGAGACGCAGGCCGATGTGGAAGCAATCATCGCGCTTAAACCGGATGTCGTGTTTTTGACCGGACAAAAAGGCGGCAATCCGCTGGCCGAACAGCTTAATAAGGTCGGGATCCCAGCCGTGCAGATCTCTTTCCAGACTTTGGACGGAATGAAAAATTCGATTACGCTGACCGGAAAAATATTAGGGGGAACCGCACCGGCCCGTGCGAAAAAATTAAATAAATATCTTGACAGTCAGTTCGCCAAAGTGGAAAAGGTAACGGATAAAATCGCCGATTCCGATAAACCTTCCGTCCTTCATTTCTGCTCGCAGAACCCGCTGACGATCGATGGCACCGAGACATTGATGGACTATTGGATCAACGCGGCCGGAGCTAAACCTGCGGCAACCGTCGCGGGCACCAGCAAAACGGTGACGACAGAGCAGGTCTTGCAGTGGAATCCGGATATCATTATCGCGGGGCGCACGCATTCGAACGGCTTTACAAAGTCAGACAGTAAAGAAGCGGTTTACAGCAATACAGCTTTTTCGGCTTTGACGGCTGTGTCGAACAAAAAAGTGTATGACGATCCGATCGGTGCTTTCTTATGGGATCGCTTTGGGCCGGAAGAAGGCCTTCAGGTGGTTTGGGCGGCCAAAACATTTCATCCGAGTCTCTTCAAAAATATCAATATGACTCAGGAAACAAAGTATTTCTACAAAACATTCCTGAATTATAATCTCTCCAATAGCGATGTGAAGAAGATCCTTTCGGCAGAAGGACCGTCTGGAAGCTGAAAGAGATCCTGTTGACTGCCTCTATTCCGGATCTTTTGGATCCGTCCGTCTGCTCGAAGAAACAGACGAAAAAGCATCGAAGCAAACGCTTGCAGGCACACACAGCGACTGAGGAGGACACCATGGAGAGGTTTCACGGTAAAAAGCTAGCGCGGCTGATCGTGGCGGTATTGGTCAGCCTGTCCTTGCTTGTCGGAGCCGAGGGCTGCGAAAAATCGACGTCATCATCTTCCGCATCATCGTCATCATCCGTCTCAAGTTCTTCCGGCACCCGTGTCGTGACCGATATGGAGGGGACGAAAGTAACGATTCCGTCCAACGTGACCTCTATCGGGACAAACGGCAATGCCATGACGGAAATCATTGCGCTTTGCGGCGGATTGAGCAAATTGAAAGCGACCACTCCCGCTGTGAAATCGAGCAAATGGTATTTGAAGCTGTATCCGAAATTGCAGAACGCGGCCGCTCCTTTTGACACACAAGTAAATATTGAAGAACTGGTAAACGCCCATCCGGATGTGGTGACGCTCTGGACGGGGAATGATGAACTCAAAAAGAAGATCGAATCCGTCGGCATTCCGGTCGTTGTTTTCAATTACAACAACGCGAAAGAGCTGAAGCAGGCTGTAACGCTGATGGGGAATATTTTAGGCGGGAATGGTCCGGCTATCGCAAAGCAATACATCGCTTATTATGAAAAGAACATCAAAAAGGTTTCGGATATCTTCGCAAAAGCGAAGATCAAAACGAAAAAACGAGTCTATTATGTGACGTCCAGCCCAACGAGCACCGAAGGTGAAAATTCCATTTCCAACGCGTGGATCGGCATGGCGAACGGTGTAAATGTCGCGACCAAAGGAGGCATAAAAGATCTTACGGCTACCGTTTCGATAGAGCAGATCGCGTCCTGGGATCCGGAAGTCATCATAATCCGGGATCCTCAAAATTATTCGACGATCATGAACAGCAGTGCGTGGAAAAATATAACGGCTGTTAAAAATAAACAGGTATTCATCAATCCGGCGGGGTTGAATGTCTGGTGCGCTCGGAGCGCGGATGAAGCCCTTCAGCCTCTTTGGGCCGCCAAGACCATTTATCCAAAACTTTTCAAAAGCATCAATGTCGAAAAAGAAGCCAAATATTTTTACAAAACATTTTATCATCATACGTTGACCGCAGAGGAGCTCAATGAAGTAATGAATCCGTCATGATGGGACGAGCCGTTATAGAGGGAAAACCATGAATCGTTCCGGGTTCTTTCGCAAAAGGGCAGATGAAAATCCTCCGGCAAAAAAATCGAGCGGCATACAAAAACCGTCTGTATGGCTGATGTGCCTGCTGGCGGGTATGCCTGTCTGCATATTCGTGCTGTCTTTTTCCATCGGCAAGTATGCGGTATCTCCAGCGCAGCTGATCGCCGTTTTGTATGGAAAATTGACAAACGGGCCCGTCACATGGACGCCGATGGTCGAAACCATTTTATTCGACGTTCGTCTGCCGCGTATCATCATCGCCATGCTGGCAGGAGCGTCGCTTTCGGTAGCGGGCGCTACATACCAGGGCTTTTTCCGAAACCCGATGGTGTCGCCGGATATTCTGGGCGCCACGAATGGCGCTGGTTTTGGCGCGGTTTTAGCGATCTTGTTTTCGCTCAATCAGGCTGGCGTACAGATGCTTTCGTTTTCAATGGGAGTAGCCGCCGTACTGCTGACCTACTTTGTCAGCAAGATCGTAGAGAGAGGAAACGGGGCAGAACTTGCGCTCGTGCTGACCGGACTGGTGGTTTCAGCGCTGTTTTCCGCTTTTATTTCCATGACCAAGTATGTGGCGGACCCGGAGAATAAACTTCCGGCGATTACGTTTTGGCTGTTAGGCGGGCTTTCCGACGTCACAAAAGAGGACATTCCCATTGTTGCCATTCCATTTGTGGCGGGCGTCGTTCCGATCCTGCTGCTTCGCTGGCAGCTGAACGCGCTTTCTTTTGGTGAGGAAGAAGCCAAAGCGATGGGTGTAGACGCGGGAAAGGTTCGCCTGCTGTTTATCGTTTGCTCAACGATTCTAACGGCTTCCTCCGTTTCCGTGGCGGGTGTTATTGGATGGGTCGGGCTTATCATCCCGCATATTTCACGGCTGTTGGTAGGCCCCAGCCATAATTATCTGATACCCGTTTCTTTATTGATCGGAAGTTCTTTTATGCTGGTGGTCGATGATGTGGCTCGCACTGCCTTCTCGACGGAGATCCCGCTGGGCATTCTCACATCGATCATCGGCGCTCCGTTTTTCCTGTATCTTTTGACGAAGAGAAGACATTCTTGGTCGTGATGTTTTGGTTGAAGCAACGGTGACGTCCAGCGAATATATCGGTGTTTTAAAGGATCAAATGATCCGGAGCCAGTTCCAGATAGCGCTTTAAAAATGCAATCTTGTCATCGGGAGAACAGTCTTTTTCCACCTGTTTCCGTGTGGTGTCATCCATCATGCAGAGAATGTCGCTCCATTTTTCGCGTTTGACTGCTTCTTCCGGTTCAACGAACGTATATCCGTTATTCAAACTGATTCTTTTCAATTGTCTAACCTCACTTAGCTCAAATCGCGGCCGGGACGGCATTAAATCGAATTTCAGATTTTCACGATCTTTCCCAATTCGGAAAGATCGTAGCCGCCGATTCCTTCGATTACCGTTTTGAATTCCGAAGATTGGATGATCTCGATAATGGTATGGTATGGCGAAGTATCCGAGACATCTTCTCGCATCACCAGATCAAGCCGCTCTTTTTGCAGCGGGACAAAATCGACGTTTTGCACTTGTCTTGCCGTTCGTTCATCGGAGATCGAAAAATCGGCGCCGCCCTTGGCGACGGTGCAAGCCGCCATTAAAGTCGTGGGGAACTCGCGGCGGTAACCCTGCAATTTCGCGGCGCTCGCAGAGAGCAGGCGCAGATGCTCGTCAAGCAGGATGCGGGTGGCGCTTCCGCGCTGCCGGTTGGCGATCACGATGTCGTTCCGCTTCAGATCATCCCAGTTTTTTATCGCCTTTGGATTGCCTTTGGCGACGCAATATCCCTGCATACGAGTGGCCAGAGTGATGACCAAAGTGGGCAGACCTGGCAGGAGCGTCTTGATATAAGGAATGTTGTATTCATTTTTTTCACCGTTCCAAATATGAGTGGAGGCTACTTGGACCGTTCCCTGGTAGAGCGCGCAGAGGCCGGAATAGCTGCCAGCGTAAGAACGCTGGGGAATGAATCCGCTGATACGGCGCTCAAGGAAGGCAATCAGCACGTCTAAGATCGTATCCTGCCCGCAGATCACGAATTGCTTTCCGTCCAGCAGATTGTTCCCATAATATAACATGGAGAGACGCGGATCGCTCGAATTGTCCGGCAGGTCTTCCTGAGTTTCTGAAATGGGCTTTTTGAAATGTTTTGTGCTGTTTTTATATTCTTCGACATCTTTCAGGTCTACACGTACATTATTTCCAACGCGATAACCATTCAGCTCTCCCCGTCTGATCAGGCGATATACCATATTACGTGTAATTTTAAGCATATCCGCCACTTCTTGAGGCTTGAGTGAAGTGTTATTATCCATGAATTACAGCCTTTCACATAAAATCAACTTGTTATCATCCATAGGCATTTTCATTATATAAAATATCATTTCCTTTGTAAAGGCTTTTGCGTTGTTTCGGACTCTGATATAGCGTTGTGTTCGATTTCCATAGACGACAGGAGAAAAGGATGAGGATCCATTATTTACAGCATGTTTCGTTCGAGACTCCCGGAGCGGTCTTAAACTGGGCAAAAAAAAACGGCTGTGCCGTCAGCGGTACGCATTTTTATCTGGGGCAGAAACTTCCGGCGGAAATGGACTTTGATTGGCTGATCGTGCTGGGCGGCCCGATGAATATTTATGAGGAGCGGCGCTATCCGTGGCTTGCGGAGGAGAAGACGTTCATCCGTGCCGCGATCTCTGCGGGGAAAGTGGTGCTCGGTATGTGTCTGGGGGCGCAGCTGATCGCCGATGTATTGGGCGGGAAAGTGACTCAAAATCCATACGCGGAGATCGGATGGTTCCCGATCCGTTTCAGTAAAAAGGTGAAAAGTTCAGAGCTGTTTTCTTTTTTTCCGGCGGAGCCGGTCGTATTTGAGTGGCATATGGATACGTTCAGCGAATTGCCGGCGGGGGCCGAGCTGATAGCGGAGAACGATGCCTGCCCGCATCAGGCTTTCATTTGGGAAGAGCGCGTGTTTGGTTTTCAGTTTCATCTCGAATATACGGAGAAGATCGTTGAAGAACTGGTGAAAAACTGTGCGGGTGATCTCGTCCGTTCAAAATACGTGCAGACAGCGGAGCAGATTTTGAACAGCGGGGAGCTCATTCGTCAGGGAAATGGATGGATGGAGCGGTTTTTGACTCGCCTGGCCGCCCAAAAGGAGAAAAACGATGAAACATGATGAAATCCACTATAAACAGCGCGTTTGCGAGGATCGGAACAAGATCGACGCATTCCTCCAGTCGGAGCGGATTGGCGTCCTTGGACTCTGCAACCAGGGAAAGCCCTATGCGGTGCCGCTCAATTTCGTGTGGGAGAATGGCTGTGTCTATTTTCATGGCATGGGGTCCGGCCGGAAAATGGCGCGGATGCCTGTTTTACCGTTTTTCGGGAAGACGGTACGGTGACAGACCCGGCCCCCTGCCATGCCGATACGGCCTATCTGAGCGTGATGCTGTTTGGACGGGCGGAAAAAGTCGTCGATGCGAAAGAGAAGACGGCGGCGCTTCAAAAACTGGTCGAAAAATATATGCCGGGTTTTTATAAACAGATCCTTTCACCCGAATATGTCGGCAGATATCGTTCATCGATGGATGGAAACGCCGTGGCCGTATACCGGATCCGCCCCGATCAGCTGACGGCCAAAGAAAACGCCGCGCCGCGTGAGAAGATCTTTTCGGATCAAAAATGACCTGCTGAGGACATTCGCGCGGCCGGAGCGGTGAAATGAGGACCCGCTATGAGCAGGACGCGTTTTTTACGACTTGATGACTTGATGGGCGGCCCAAAGAGTCGTACAATAGAACGGATGAGATCCGCGCCGAAAAGAGATCAAACGTTTTCCCCGCGGAACAAAGAGAAATCTGAATGCCGTTCAAGAGGTAAACGCATGTTTTTATATCAGGCCGCAATCATTCTGGCCGTTCTGCTCATCCTGATCCTGCTCGTGGTGGTCTTTCAGGTAAAAAAACGCGGCCTGCTCATCGCGGCCGTGCTGCTGCTCTCTGTCGGCGGGGCGGCGGGCGTGCTTGCCGTACAGAATTATTTCGGCGCGCACGTTTATACGCAGAAAGTCGATATGTCCGAGGTAAAAAGCCTCACTTTTTCCGATAAGGACCGTTCCCGGCTGGATGTTTTGTTTTCCGATTATACCCAGACGACAAGCGAAGGTCTTACCAGTTATGAGAAAGTCTATCACGAAAAAGCCGGCGCCGTTTCCTCCACGGTCACAGCCGAGATCCGCGTTTTTCCGTCCCGTGAAGAAGCCGACCGGCTGTTCAGCGTCAGCCAGAAATTTTACGAGAATAAATTCTTTGCCCCGATCGATTCTTCGCGTTCCCTGCGCCAAAGCAGTACGGGGCATCGGTATCTGGTGACGTATATCAAGACGCAGTACAGCGATTATACCGACTTGCTGTATCGTCCGTCGAGGATGGCCAGCTATTCCAATATCATCGTGCAGGACGACAATATCGTGGTGATGCTGAGCGAGCACGCGCAGAAGCCTGTCTGCACCAAAGACGCCGTTCTCCGGGATATCCTCCGCCGCCTGTAAAGTCACATGGCCAGCATACCGCCGGGCGTGGCCTTCAGAATAAGTACCTGCTGCTCGTCGCCGGTCTGCGCGTTGAAATAATCGATGACTTCGGTCTTATCGGAAGACACCGTGCGGAACTCATAGCAATAGGCTTCGCCGGTCCCTCCGGTGGGGATGACGGCCAGCGAGAGCTTCTGCACCGTGAGCTGAGGGTTCAGCTTGGCTCTGGCCTGCGCCTGGCTCAGCTGGACGGTCGGCAGTGTCCGGTCGTGATGATTCATCAGATAGCCGGTGCAGTCAAAGGAGAGGATCTCGCCGGTGTCCAGCGCCACGCCGACTTTGATGAGATCAGGATAGAGCAAAACGCCGTTTTGCGTGGCCACGAAATTGACGGTGCATGCGTGGTTATTCGTGAGATAGTAGGTCGCGGCGGCGGACGCGATGCCCCGAGCGCTCAGGAACGCCTGCGCTTTCTGCATGGCGGCGGCGGTATCCAGCTTGTTCTGCGCGGGCGCGCGGCTGCTTAACATCCGCACCGGATACCCGCCCGCCTTGCTGATGGAAATGACGGTATCGCCGTAAGAAAAGTTCCAGGTGGGGAGCGTCCCGTTCGTCTGCCCCGTGCTTTTCAGGTTGTTTTTCGATACCGCGAGAAAACCGGCCGCCGTCTTTTTGGCCGCCGCCTGGGAGACGGCGGCTTTTCCCTGTAAAAAGAGCGGAGATTTTTGCAGGACGTTATCGGAGAACGGGCCGTCGTAGATAAGAGACGGCAGGTTGGCGAACGTGTTCTCGATCTGGGTAAAGCCGCCCTGAAGCGAAGTGGCGGTCACTTTGACGCTTTTAGACAGGATGCTCTGAGACTTGAACAGCGTGATGTTTCCCGTCTGGAGATCGCTGTTGAGGTCGGAGAGCTGGGTGGAGAGCTTGTCCGCGCTTTTGTGCAGGCTGGTGATGGTGGCGCGCTGTTCGGCGGTGACGGCCGAACCGTCGGTGATCTGCCGGTTCAGCGTGTTGGCGTAATCTCCCGACTGCGAGATGAATTTCGTGATGCCGGAGAGATTGACGGTAGTGAGCGGCATCTCGGCGATATCGGTCTGAGCCGCGCCCGCATTTGCCCAGATCTCATCGCTCAATCCCGCGATGCGCGCGCCCGTGCTGGCATACTGTGCTTTTTGCAGCGCCACGTCGATGTTGTCTACATGCTCGGAGAGCTCTGAAAGCGCCCGCTGATAGCTGTATTCGATGCTCATGCGGTATTTGTAGGCCGTCACCCACCCGCTGACGGCGACGATCACGGCCAGACAAAAGGCGGATATCATATAGCTGAGCAGCCGGATGCGTGTGCGCCGGCGTTTGATTCCGAACATAGGGATCCCTCCGCTTTCATTTTCAAAGCTGCTTTTCACGGCTTTCTCTTCTATCGTTTCCAAAACGGGAAAAATTATGAAGAGCAGCTCTTTTTTCATTTCTCATTCGGGATATTTCCGGCAAAAAGGCGTGCTTTTTGTGGAAATATGGTATAATGTAGAAAACTTGTCCGATGAAGATGCTTATGGGACGGGGGAATGAAGATGCCGAAAGGAATCGCAAGGTCGATTTCAGAGCGGATAATGGAAAAGCAAAAGCAAAAAGCACATTATCAGGCGAAGATCCAGGATTACAGGCGTCGGATCACCGCTTTGAAAAAAGCGGAGGTTTCTCTTCGTTCGAATAAGAATGGTTGACAAGCGCAGAAAAGGCGGGGCTTTCAAAAAGTAAGCCCCGCCTTTTCTGCTTTTTTTATTCGATTCAGGTGCTCGTGCCGGAGGTGAACAGGCTCCATTCGTCGTCGCGCCGGTTCAAAAGGCCCTGGAGCTGCTTGCCGTTGCAATAGCTCAGGCGTTCAAAATCCGTTTTCAGCGTGGAAGCGGAAGCCCCGCTTTTGATGTCGTTCGTCAGCGTGGGCGCCTTGCTCCAGATGTTCGTGCCCAGATTATACGAAAGACTTACGAGCGCGTCGAACTGATTCTGCGTCAGCTTTGTGCCGGAAAATTCCTTGTTGACGGAATCCTCGTAAGTCGATAAGTCGTTTTCAAGCAGAGAGGTGGCTTGGGTCTTTGTCAGGCTGGAAAAATTCTCGCCGCTTTGGATGACGTGCCCGTAGCCGATGGTCTCGTTCTGCGCGTCCGCGCCGCGGTAGGCCGTGGCGGAATAGCCTTCATGGTCTTCGATGAATTGAACGCCCGTGTCGGAGATCGTCATATTTCCCGCAGTCGAAACGGTGTTTCCGGCTGTTTCGGAAGCGGATACCGAGGATGAGGCCGAAACGCCGGAGACGCCGAGAAGGCTTGCCAGCGAGGAAAGGGAAGTCGTATCCGAGAGACCTTCGATCTCGGAAAAAGAAGCGGTGCTCGAGGCGCTTTCCAGTGCGGAAAGGGAAGAAGTGCTGGAAACTCCGCTCAGGCAGGAGGAAAGGATGTCGTCAAAAGAAAGGCCGTTTTCGTCCGTCCCGCTCGTGCCGGAGGTCTGCGAGGACGTTCCGGCGGCGTTCAGCTCGTCGAGCAACAGGCTCTGCATCTGAAGCAGATAAAGATTGACATTTTCCACGACGACTCTCCTTTCTTTCCGTTCCTTTCATTATAGAGAGCGGAAAAGGCGCTGTCAACGTCTTTCCTGCACGCCATAGGCCGGGTCCATCGATGTTTTTTGGAAGAGATAGTGCAGGATGTCGCTCCGGCGGATGATGCCGATAAAGTGGTCGCCGTCGTCCAGAACGGGAACGAAGTTCTGGCTGGTGACCGTCTGGATGAGGTCTTCAATGTCGCAGTCGATGTGGACGGGGCGGTTCCGCACGCGCAGAGGGATGTCGCAGACCCGCACGCGCTCGGTGCTGTGATAATCGAGCCCCGATGTGTTTTTCAGCTTTCTGAGCAGGTCGCCTTCGGTCAGCGTGCCGATATACCCGCCGTCTTTATCAAGGATGGGGATGGCCGTATAGCGGTGGTAATCCATGCGCTCGATCACCTGCCGCATGGTCGCGTCCGCGGTCTCAAAAACGACGTCTTTTTTCGGCGTCAGAAAATGTGCGATATTCATCTTGCCGCTCCTTTGGGCGCCGCCCGGCTGGAAACCGGGCGGGAGCCATGATATAATATACAGAACAGCCGCCTGCGGCGAGAAGGAGAGTTTTGGATGGAACTGATCTCAGATGGAGCGATTGCCGGTGTGGATGCCGGATGCGCCGAGGTGACTTCGCTCGGCGATCTTTTAGGCAGGCCGTATCTCGCGGAAGGAAAGGCGCTTGCCGTGCGTTTCCCGTTTGAAGAGGAAGAACGCGCCCGGTCGTTCTTAAAAGAATGCACGATCGGCCGGGAGATCGGCCATGGGAAAGAAAGCGCCCGGCTCTCGTTTTCGCCCGCGCCGCGGGCGCGGACTGTTTTCCCGTATCCTTTTGGGCTCATGCTGGCGTACGAGGCTGTGGGCGCGGGCTTTCGCATCCGGTATGATCTCGGCAACACGGGCGACGCGCCGATGCCTTATGCTCTGAGCGTGGCGCTTCCCATGCGCTGCCCGCTGGCGGCGGATGAAGAAGCCGCCGACTATGCCCTTTCGGTTTTGGCCGAAGGAACCGGAGAGCGCGGCGCCGTCCATATCGAGAGCCGGAAAACGGGCCGCGGGCTGGAGATCAGCTGGGAAGGCCTGCCGTATGCCGGGCCGCGGGAACTGGGAAAAGACCCGGTCCTCCGTTTCGGCGGCAAAGCGGAGCCGCTTGCTCCGATGGCCGGCCGCCGCGGGACGCTTTCGATCGCGCTGCTGTAAGGTTCATTGCCCGAGGATGTGCGTGACGTACATATCGGCGATGTTCAGCGCCGCCGCCACCGGATGTTCATGAAAAGCGGTGCTCTGCGCTTTTCCGCCCGCGTAGGCGCGCGCCGCGTCGTCGAACCCGCCCATGTGCCAGCGGATGGCCAGGGCTTCCTCGTCGGTCAGCTGGATGTATTTCATGGCGAGATACACGGATTTTTCGCCGTGCCCCATCGGCAGCTTGTCGTCGATGGTGTAGATCTCTTTCTCTTCCCAGCGGCGCTCGCCGGGGATCTTGACGTTGCGGACGCCTTTGACAAAAAAATTGACCTTGCAGAGGTCGTGGAGCAGGCCCATGATGATGAGAGAATCTTCTTTCATATCGGGGATGGCTTTGGTAAAATTCTGAAGATACTTATAGACGGCCATGCTGTGGCACAAAAGGCCGCCCTCGAACGCACCGTGAAACTGGGAACTGGCCGGTGCCGTATAAAAATCCGTTTCTTTTTCCAGCCAGGCCAGCAGATCGTCGATGCCGGGGCGTTTCGTGCTTTGCAGCAGCCGGATGAACTCCGCTTTCATTTCGGCATGCTGTTCGGGCTCGAGTGCCTGAATGGCTTTCATCGCAGATCCTCCTTTGCTGTCTTGAGTTTATTTTAATGGTTTCATGTGAAAATTGCAAGACAGAAGGGTTTTGACTCGAAGAAAGGAATAAAAAGATACATGGCGCAATTTTTTGCCGGTTTAAACACGCTGTTGAAAGCGGGACTGATCAGCTGGCTTTTGCCTGCGGCGGTCTTTCTGGCCGTGCTGGCGGTCGGCCGGGTCACGGAGCGCGCGGCGGCCGCCGCGCGACGGCGGTTCAAAGAGGGAGGCATGGCGGAGCATCTGTCGGATGCCTGCCGCCGCCCGCTGAGGCTGTTCTTTTTGGCTACCGGGCTGTATGCGGCCGCAAATCTGCTTCCCGGCGCCGTCTTGCATCCGTCCGCTCTGGGCTTGTGCACAAAAGTGTACCGTTCCGTGCTCATCGTGCTGGTGGCCTGGGTGTTCTGCAATCTGGCGTCGCCGGGCGATCTGATGACGTCCGCCTTGGCAAAGCGTCTCGATGTGCAGAACAACCGCACGGTGCTGCCGCTTCTTTCCAAAGTGCTGCGCTTCTGTGTGGGCGCGCTCGCCGTGCTCATCATCGCGCAGGAGTGGGATTTCAGCATCAGCGGCCTGCTCGCGGGCCTCGGTCTCGGCGGCCTGGCCATTTCGCTCGCCGCCAAAGACATGCTCGCCAGCATGTTCGGCGGCCTCGTCATCCTGCTCGATAAGCCGTTCAAGATCGGCGACTGGATCTCGGTGGCCTCGATCGAAGGGACCGTGGAAGATATCTCGTTCAGGAGTGTAAAAGTGAGAACCTTTACACAAGCTGTCGTCACGGTGCCGAACGCCACGGTGGTGGATACGCCCGTGACCAACTGGAGCCGAATGGGCAAGCGCCGCGTGGAGCTCAAGCTGGAGGTAGACGCCGCGGCGCCGCTTTTCGCCCTGAAAGAAGCAAAGGCCGCGCTGGCCGCTTTTCTGAAGACCTGCAAAGGCATCCATTCGGAGACCGCCACGGTCTCTTTCGACGACGTGACGGATACGGGTCTTCTGCTTTCCGTCACTTATTTCACCCGCACGACCCGCTGGGAAACGTTCATCCGGGTGCGCGAGGACGTGCTGCTCCATGCGCTCCAGATCTTAGAGGAGCACCATGTCCCGCTGGCGGCGCCCGTCAGAGAGGTCCGGCTTCTTGGGGCGGAAACGGCCGGTCTTTCCGCACAGGGGCATAAAAAAAGCGCCTCTCCTCATGGAGAAACGCTTTGAGGCCATTTTGGCCGATCCCAAAAAAGTCAGACCGCGCGCACCACTTTATTGGAACGCAGGCACCGGCTGCACACATAGATGTGGCGGGGCGTGCCGTTGACGATCGCTTTCACGCGCCGGACGTTCGGCCGGAAGACCCGGTTGGAACGGCGATGGGAGTGAGAGACCTTAATGCCGAATTTGAGGCTTTTGCCGCAGATATCGCACTTTGCCATAAAAGGAGCACCTCCTTTGAGGGAAGATTCGTTCAGATTTGAAGCGACAGCCCAAGCTGCCGCGCAACACTTCTATTTTATCAGAGATCGCAGACAAAAGCAAGTTTTTCTCCAAGTATTCTTGACCGATACCGTTCAAGCCATATAACAATACGGAAAAATCAAGATTCCCCCTTTTTTACAAAATTTCTTGTTGTGCGGGCTCTCGCACGCGGGTTAAAATGGGCATAGGACAAAAGCAGCGAACAGGCCCTGAAATCGGGTTTGCCGAAAAACGCCGGATATCGTCGGGCTTTATGCCTGTTCTTGCCGACAGATCGGATCATTTGCAGATTTTCTGCGGCATTTGAGGGGAGCTATTCAATGATAAAAGATCAGACCGCCGAAGTCGTGGACGCGATCGTAGACAGCCATCAGGCGTCGCCGTCCGCGCTGATCGCTATTCTGGAGGAGATCCAGGAGGCCTGCCACTATCTGCCCGGAGAGGCGCTGGAGCGCGTCGCGGCGCGCACGGGGCTTTCTATGGGAGAGATCTTCAGCGTGGCGACATTTTACAAGAATTTTTCGCTTGCCGCCAAAGGCCGGTACGTCATCAAAGTCTGTGACGGCACGGCCTGCCATGTCCGCAAATCCGTGCCGATCCTTACCTCTTTGCGTGAGCACCTCGGCGTGGACGACAAAAAGGCCACGACGGACGACGGGCTCTTCACGGTGGAGACCGTCTCGTGCCTCGGCGCCTGCGGCCTTGCGCCCGTGATGACGGTCAACGACCACGTTTACCCGAAGATGTCGCCGGATGCGGCGCTCAAGATCGTCGAAGACCTGCGTAAGGAGGCAAAAGCATGAGCGTGAAACTGCAAACGGCGGAAGACCTTGACCAGTATGCCCGCGATGCCGGAAAAGTGATGGATAAACAGCGGGTGCGCGTTTCCGTCTGTGCCGGCACGGGGTGCTTGGCGGGCGGCTCGCTGGAGCTTTATAAGCGCCTGCGGCAGCTCGCGGCCGACCGCGGCCTTTTGGTCGATGTCAAGATGGAAAAAGAGCCGGAGAACGGCATCGGCATCCACAAGAGCGGCTGCCACGGTTTCTGCGAGATGGGGCCCATCGTGCGCATCGAGCCGGCCGGCTATCTCTATCTGCGCGTCCATCCGGAAGACGCGGAGGAGATCGCCGAGACCACGCTTTTCGGCGGCAAGCCGGTGGAACGCCTGCTCTATCACAAAGGCGACCAGGTCTTTGCCAAACAGCGCGACGTGCCGTTCTACAGCCGTCAGACCCGCCTGGTGCTCCAGCACTGCGGCGAGATCGACGCCGAATCCATCGACGAATACATCGCTATGGGCGGTTATCAGGCGTTCCGCAAAGCGCTGCTCACCATGCAGCCGGAAGAGATCTGCCAGCTCATCAAGCTTTCCAATCTTCGCGGGCGCGGCGGCGGCGGCTATCCCACGGGCAATAAGTGGGAGCAGGTGCTCGCAAGGCCGGATAAGACGAAATACATCGTCTGCAACGGCGACGAGGGCGACCCCGGCGCGTTCATGGACCGCAGCGTGATGGAGGGCGACCCGCACGCCGTGCTCGAAGGCATGCTCATCGCCGGCGTCGCCACCCGGGCCACGGCAGGCTATATCTATGTGCGCGCCGAGTATCCGGTGGCGGTCTCGCGCCTTTTGCTCGCCATCCGGGACGCGCGCGCCGCCGGGCTGCTGGGCGAGCATATCCTCGGCACCGATTTTTCGTTCGATATCCACGTCAACCGCGGCGCGGGCGCGTTCGTCTGCGGCGAGGGCAGCGCGCTCACGGCCTCTATCGAGGGCAAGCGCGGGATGCCGCGCGTCAAGCCGCCGCGCACCGTGGAGCACGGTCTCTGGGGCATGCCCACCGTGCTCAATAATGTGGAAACATTCGCCAACGTGCCGCGCATCGTGGTCAACGGCGGCAAATGGTTCCGCGGCATCGGGCCGGAAAACAGCCCGGGCACCAAGGTGTTCGCCATCTCCGGCAACGTGAACAACACCGGCCTCATCGAGGTGCCGATGGGCACCACGCTCCGCGAGGTCATCTTCGATATCGGCGGCGGCATCCGCGGCGGCAAGAAGTTCAAGGCCGTACAGATCGGCGGCCCGTCCGGCGGCTGCCTGACCGAGGAACATCTCGACCTGCCGCTCGATTTCGATTCGCTCAAAAAAGTGGGCGCTATGATCGGCTCCGGAGGCCTTGTCGTGATGGACGAGGATACCTGCATGGTCGAAGTGGCCCGCTTCTTCATGAATTTCACGCAGAACGAGAGCTGCGGCAAATGCGTTCCCTGCCGTGAGGGCACGCGCCGCATGCTCGAGATCCTCAATAAGATCGTCGCGGGCAAAGGCGAGATGGAAGATCTCGACATGCTCGAAGAGCTGGCGGATACCATCAGCCACACGGCGCTGTGCGGCCTCGGCAAGGCGGCGGCCAATCCGGTCGTCAGCACGCTGCGCTATTTCCGCGACGAATATATCGCCCACGTGCGGGACAAACGCTGCCCAACCCATACCTGCAAAGCGATGAACATCTATGTCATCGAGCCGGAAAAATGCCGCGGGTGCAGCAAATGCGCGAGGCTTTGCCCGGCGGGCGCCATTTCCGGCAAGATCAAATCGCCGTTCACCATCGATGCGAAGAAATGTATCAAGTGCGGCGCGTGTATGGCGGGATGTCCGTTCCACGCGATCAAGGAGGCGTAAGGCATGAAGGAAAGTATGGTGATCGACGGCCGCAGGATCGAGCTGGCCGGCGAAAAAAATATTCTCGAAGTGGCCCGCAAGGCGGGGATCGACCTGCCGACCTTCTGCTATTATTCCTGCATGAGCGTCTACGGCGCGTGCCGGATGTGCACGGTGGAAGACGCCCGCGGCCGCACGATGGCCGCCTGCTCCACGGTTCCGAAAGCGGGCATGGAGATCCGCACCAATACAGACCGCCTGCGCCGCTATCGCCGCATGATCCTGGAGCTTCTGCTTTCCAATCATAACCGCGACTGCACCACCTGCGAGAAGAGCGGCAACTGCCGCCTTCAGGAGCTGGCGATGCGGTTCGGCGTGCGGAAAGTGCGCTTCGGCCAGGAAGTGCGCGACCTGCCGATGGACCTGAGCAGTCCGGCCATCGCGCGCGACCCGCAGAAATGTATCCTCTGCGGCGACTGCGTGCGCATGTGCTCCGAGGTGCAGGGCGTAAACGCGCTGGCGTTCGCCTATCGCGGCTCCGATATGGAGGTCACGACGGCGTTCCATCAGGGCCTGCCGGAAGTGGGCTGTGTAGGCTGCGGCCAGTGCGCCACGGTCTGCCCCACGGGCGCCATCACGGTGCGCGACGATACGGCCAAGGCGTGGAAAGCCCTTCAGGACCCGAAAGCCCGCGTCGTGGCGCAGATCGCGCCGGCCGTGCGCGTCGCCGTCGGCGAGGAGTTCGGCATGAAGCCGGGCGAGCTCACGATGGGCAAGCTGGTGGCCGCGATGCGCCTGCTCGGCTTTGACGAAGTGTACGACACCGGTCTCGGCGCCGACCTCACCGTCACAGAGGAGGGCGCGGAGCTCATGGGCCGTCTCAAGCACGGCGGCAAATTCCCGATGTTCACGTCCTGCTGCCCGGGCTGGGTGCAGTATGCGGCCCGCCGCCATCCGGAGCTGAAAGAGAACATTTCCTCCTGCCGCTCGCCGATGGGCATGTTCGGCGCCGTACTGCGCGATTATTTCGCTGCCGACGACGCCAAAGAAGGCAGAAAGACCGTCAGCGTGATGATCGCGCCCTGCACCGGCAAAAAAGTCGAAGCCGGCTGGGATGAGATGATCGGCGAAGCGGGGAAGGATATCGACATCGTTCTCACCACGCAGGAGATCTCCCGCATGATCAAGGAGAGCGGCATCGATTTCATGGATCTCAAGCCCGACGCGGTGGATATGCCGTTCGGCCTCACCAGCGGCGCGGGCGTCATTTTCGGTGTGACGGGCGGCGTGAGCGAAGCCGTTCTGCGCAATCTGGCGGAAAACAGCAGCCAGGATACGCTCCAGCGCGTCGCTTTCACCGGCGTGCGCGGCATGGACGGCGTGAAAGAGGCCACGGCGACCATCGACGGCCGCGAGCTCCATGTCGCCGTCGTGCACGGCCTGCGAAACGCCGAAAACCTCATCCAGTCGGTCAAAAACGGCGAGCGGTCGTTCGATTTCGTGGAAGTCATGGCCTGTCCGGGCGGCTGTATCGGCGGCGGCGGCCAGCCGGGCGTCCAGTCGGCGGCCACGCGCGAGCAGCGCGCCAAAGGCCTTTATCAGGCCGACAGCCAGACGCAGATCCGCCGTTCGCAGGAGAATCCCGTGCTCGATGAGATCTATCGGAACGTGCTGCATGGCAGCCATTCGCGTCTTCACCGCGCACATTCCTGATCCGCTTTTCTGTTCAAAAGATACGGGCGTCCTCTGCACGGCAGGGGGCGCTTTTGTATTTGAATGTGGACGAAGAAAATAATCTTGCGAAAATGATTTCATTTCATAGATTTTTGACGATAAACACAATATAATAGGAGATGCCCGGCTGTCAATTGTTCAACTTGTAAGTTTTTGACAGTCCGGCGATCAAATAGGGGGAGGCTTGGATCTTGC
>CAUULH010000002.1:0-18959 GCA_963545875.1 uncultured Ethanoligenens sp. | reverse complement strand
GCGATGTGGCGGAATTCCGTACGATCTCGCCTCTTTACAGCGGCAACGGCTACACCATCTCCAAGGTGTCCGCTTCGGACAGCACGGCCTTGCAGGTCTATGATGCTATCATTACGAACAGGGATGATCTATCTGATGGAGAATTATTGCAATGACGAGACCGGCCCGGCGAGGGCGGAAGAGATTGCACGCAATCTCGACGATGTGCGCGCGCGCATCGAGGCGGCGGCCAGGCGCGCCGGCCGTTCGCCGGACGATGTGACGCTGATGGCCGTCACCAAGACCAAGCCGGCTTCCGATGTAAACGCCGCGCTGGCGCATGGCGTCGGGGTCATCGGCGAGAACCGAGTGCAGGAGCTTTTGAGCAAGCTGCCGGATATTCGCCTTTCCGGCCAGAAAGTGCATATCATCGGGCACCTGCAGACGAATAAGGTTCACCAGATCATCGATAAAGTCGATATGATCCAGTCGGTGGACAGCGTCCATCTGGCCGAAGAGATCGAAAAGCAGGCGGCCAAGCACGAGAAGGTGCAGGATGTCCTGATCGAAGTGAACATCGGCGGGGAGGCGGCCAAATCCGGCGTCGCGCCGTCGAAACTGCGCGATCTCCTCACGGCAGCGGACAAGCTGCCGCATGTGCATGTCTGCGGACTGATGACCGTTCCGCCCCGCTGTGAGAACAAAGAGGACGTCCGCCCGTATTTTTCGGCGATGCGCAAACTGTTTATTGACATTGCGTCGGAAAAATCGGATAATAGGAATATGCAAATTCTTTCGATGGGGATGTCCGGCGATTTTGAGACGGCTGTCGAGGAAGGTTCCACGATGGTACGCGTCGGAACGTCAATTTTTGGAAAAAGATAAAATTGCTCAGGAGGAAAACACCATGGGCCTTATGGAAAAATTGAAGAACTTTATGACGGCGGAAGATGACGAGTACGAAGATGAAGACGACGTAGACGTACTGGCCAAAGCGCCGGAGAAAGCCCAGCAGCACCCGGCCGACGATGCAAGGCGGAACAACAAAGTGGTGAATATCCACACCACCGCGCAGCTTCAGGTCGTGCTGATCAAACCGGAACGTTTTGAGGATGCGGTCGGCGTGGCCGATCATCTGAACGACAAGCGCACCGTCGTGCTGAACCTTGAGTCCACCAACAAAGACGTTTCACGCCGTATCGTGGATTTCCTCAGCGGCGTGGCGTACGCAAACAACGGCCAGATCAAGCGCGTGGCCAACAGCACGTTCATCATCACGCCGTACAATGTGGACATCGTGGGCGATCTTTTAGATGAACTGGAGAACAACGGCGTCTTTTTCTGACAGCCGTTTTTTCCGCGTGGGCGCCGCCCCGTTTTCAATGGAGGGGCGGCTTTTCGTGTTTTCGCGTTTTGCCGCTCCTCCGTATCTTCGAAGGGTGGCGTAGGGTAGATCATGGCTTATTTGCTCTTGCAGGCGTTCAATGCGCTTTTTTATCTCGTTTCCACTCTGATCTTGGTGCGGGTGCTGATCTCCTGGGTGCCGCCGATGTATCAGTCGCATGTGGGACAGCTCATCGTGGCTTTTACAGAGCCGGTGCTGGCCCCATGCCGGAGGCTGCTCATGCGCATCCCCGCCCTTGCCAGACTGCCGATCGACTTTTCGCCCATTTTGGCATGGGTGCTTTTAGGTGTCGTGCAGGCGGTCGTGAACGCTCTTTTCAAGATCCTTTGAGTTGAGGTACGGTGGGGCCGTGAGGCGGGCGGCCGCTTTTCGGCAACCAAAACGGAAAGCGGAAGGCACCGCCGTGCCAAAGGGTGGCTGCACGGCAGCCGCTTCTTTTATTTGACGTATAGAGCTGAGGAGGCAGCGAAATGACATCGAGCGAACTTTTGAATAAACGGTTCGATAAAGCTATGAACGGCTATAAGACCTCGGAAGTCGAGGCGTTTCTGGCTGAAGCGGCCACGGCATTTTCGAAGCTTTCCAATGAAAATACCGATCTCAAACATCAGATGACCGAGCTGCGTACGCGCGCGCTGAAAGTGGAAGAAGACAAGGACAGCTTGCGCAACGCACTCTTGAACGCGCAGAAATTTGCGGACTCGCTGGCGCGCGACGCCCAGAAACAGGCGGATGAGATCATCGCGGGCGCGCAGAAAAAAGCGGGCGAAGTCTTAGACGGCATCCAAGGGCAGGTAACCCATGAAAAAGAGGAGCTTACCCGCGTCAAGACCGAAGTGGCCACGTTCCGTTCCAAAATGCTCGATATGTACAGGGCGCATCTGGAACTGATCGGCGCGATGCCGTCGGCTGCCGACATCGATCTTGGAGACGAGCCCAAAGCTCCCTGCGATCCGCCCGAGCAGCTGAAAGTGCCGGAGGGCGAGACCGCCAAACAGGAAGCGGCGGCCGTTCAGGCTCCTGCGCCGGTCGGAAAAGAGACGGCTGTTTTGCCGAAAGGGCCGGCCGTGCCGGAAAAACCGGCTAAGGCCGCTCAGCCGAAAGCGGCCGCCCCGGAGAAACCGAAGACGGCGCCGGCCGTCGGCGTGAAAGCGGCGGCGCAGGCTGCCCCGGCGCAGGCCGAGGAGCTTCCTCATGTGCCGTTCCATCTCAATATGCGGTACGATGAGCGGACGGGGGAATATGTCCCGCTTTCCGCCGACGATACGAACGGCGAATAAAGACGAGTTTTCGGAAACATCAAATAAGGAGCGACGGTTACCCATGCCTGAGGATTACAATCATACACTGAACCTTCCGCGGACGGATTTTCCCATGCGGGCGGGCCTGCCGAGGAAAGAGCCGGAGCAGATCAAAAAATGGGAAGAGGGGGATTTTTGGCACGCGTTGATGAAGCACAACGAGGGCAAGCCTCTTTTCGTGCTTCATGACGGCCCTCCCTATGCCAACGGCGATATCCATCTCGGTACAGCCATGAACAAGATCCTCAAGGATTTTATCATGCGGTACAAAAACATGTCCGGCTTCAAGGCACCTTATGTGCCCGGCTGGGACACGCACGGCCTGCCCATCGAGCGCAAAGCGATCGATAAGGTGGGTCTTGACCGCCGCAGCGGCGACCCGGTCGAGTTCCGCGGCCATTGCCGCGATTTTGCCCTTTCGCATATCAAGACCATGACGGAGCAGTTCAAGCGTCTCGGCGTCATCGGCGACTGGGAGAATCCGTACCGCACGCTCAATCCGGCTTTTGAAGCAAGGCAGATCGAAGTTTTCGGCGAGATGGCGCTCAAAGGCTATATCTATAAAGGCCTGAAACCGGTCTACTGGTGTCCGCACGACGAGACGGCGCTGGCCGAGGCGGAGATCGAGTACGCCAACGACCCGTGCGATTCCGTCTATGTCAAATTCGAGGTCGAAGACGACAAGGGCAAGCTCTTCTCCCACGGCGCGGAAAAGGGCAGGACTTATTTTATCATCTGGACGACCACGACCTGGACGCTGCCCGGCAACGTGGCCATCTGTCTCGGCCCGAAATTTGACTACGCGCTCATCAAGGCTGGAGATGATTCTTTCATCGTGGCGGCCGCTCTGGCCGATAAAGCCATGAAAGCGGGCGGCGTCTCTTCTTATGATGTGCTGGCCACTTTCCCCGGCAAGGAGCTCGAAGGCATCACGGCGAAACATCCGTTCTTAGACCGGAAATCGCTCGTCATCGTCGGCAACCATGTCACGCTCGAAAGCGGCACCGGCTGTGTCCATACCGCTCCGGGCCACGGCGTTGAGGACTTTGAAGTCTGCCGCAATTATCCGCAGCTTCCCATCGTCGTCCCGGTCGACGATAAAGGCCGTCTGACCAAAGAGGCCGGTATGTTCGAGGGCCTTACGACGGATAAAGCCAACGCCGCCATCCGCGACCATCTGAAAGAGACCGGCGCGCTGTTTGCCGTGGAGCATATCACGCATCAGTATCCGCATTGCTGGCGCTGCAAGCACCCGGTCCTTTTCCGCGCGACGGAACAGTGGTTCTGCTCGGTGGATGACATCAAGCACGCTACGTTTGAGGCCATCCACGGTGTGAAATGGCTGCCGGAATGGGGCGAAGAGCGCATCACCGCGATGGTGCGCGACCGCAGCGACTGGTGCATTTCCCGCCAGCGCCTGTGGGGCGTGCCCATCCCGATCTTCTACTGCAAGAAATGCGGCAAGCCGCTCATCACGCGCGAGAGCATCGACGCGGTGGCCGCCCTGTTCCGCAAAGAGGGCGCCGACGCCTGGTGGACCCATACGGCGGCGGAGATCCTCCCGGAAGGGACGGCCTGTTCCTGCGGCGGCACGGAATTCACCAAGGAAAAGGACGTTATGGACGTCTGGTTCGATTCCGGCGTGACCCACGCGGCCGTGCTGGCCGAGCGTCCGGATCTCCACTGGCCCGCCGAGATCTATCTCGAGGGCAACGACCAATACCGCGGCTGGTTCCAGTCGTCTCTGCTGACCAGCATCGCCTGGAAAGGCGTCGCACCGTATAAAATGGTCATCACCCACGGCATGGTGGTGGACGGCGACGGCCGCAAGATGTCCAAGAGCCTTGGCAACGGCATCATTCCGGGTGATATCGTCAAGCGTTACGGCGCGGATATCCTGCGCCTGTGGGTCGCTTCATCCGATTATCAGGGCGATGTGCGCGTCTCCGACGGCATTCTCGGCCAGCTTTCCGAAGTATACCGCAAGATCCGCAATACCGCGCGCTTCATCCTCGGCAATATCTCCGATTTCGACCCCAAGCGGGATTCCGTGCCGTTCGATCAGCTCGAGCCCATCGACAAGTGGGCGGTCTGGCGCCTTGATGAGCTCCAGAAAACGGTCGTCGCCGCTTACGAAGGCTATGAGTTCCACACGATCTTCCACGCGGTGCACAATTTCTGCGTGCTGGATATGTCCACGTTCTATCTCGATGTGCTGAAAGACCGCCTGTATGTCGAAAAGGCCGATTCGCCGACGCGTCGCGCGGCTCAGACCGTCATCTATCGGGTACTCAATTCGCTCACGCGTCTCGTTGCCCCGATTCTCGTCTTTACGTCCGAGGAGATCTGGCGCTACTTGCCGCACGAGCCGGAAGATACGAGCGTGATGTACGCCGGGATGCCGGAGCTTTCCGGCCAGGTGTTCGATAAGACCTTTACAGGCCGCTGGGAACGTCTGCACGCTGTCCGCGACGATGTGCAGAAAGCGCTGGAACTTTCCCGCACGAAGAAAGAGATCGGCAAGTCGCTCGACGCTGAAGTGACGCTCTGCGCTTCCGGCGAGCTGTATGATTTCCTCCGCTCGGTGGAAAGCGAGCTGCCCACGGTGCTCATCGTTTCCGGCGTGCGTCTTGAAAAAGACGGCAAGGGCGCTTTCACCGGCGAGATGGAGGGTCTGTCCGTCACGGTGGTCCACGCGCACGGCGAAAAATGCGCGCGCTGCTGGACGTACAGCGATACGGTCGGCAGCTCCGCTAAGCATCCTGATCTTTGCAGCCGGTGCGCGGGAATCGTCGGATGAGCAGGAAGCTGATGTTTGCTTCCCGGCGTGCTGAGCGGGCGGTGCCGGTCTGGCTCTGGCCGGTCCTTTGGGCCGTGCTTGTTGTCGCCGACCGGCTGACCAAGACCGCGGTGGCGGCGAATATGACGGAAGGCGAGGATATCCCCGTTCTGGGGCCGCTTCTCCACCTGTTCTATCTGCGGAACACCGGCGCGGCGTTCTCGATGCTGGATTCGCTTTCGTTCGGCCGCTGGCTGCTCGTCGGCGTCACGCTGGTGCTCATCGGCGTGTGCATCTGGGCGCTTTTTTCCGGAAAAGTCCGGCCGCTCATGGGGCGCATCGCGCTTTCCATGATCATCGGCGGCGGGCTGGGCAACCTGATCGACCGTATCGCCACGGGCAGGGTGATCGATTTTCTGTATTTTCAGTTCATCCATTTCGCGGTGTTCAATCTGGCTGATTCGTTCGTGGTCATTGGTGCGATCCTGTTTTGTCTGTCGCTTTTTTTGAGCCGGGAGACGGCCCGGCCATGACCCGGAGGAAATTCTGCGCCGACGGCGCTTTTGCAGGCGAGCGTCTGGATAAGGCACTCGCCTGTTGGTGCCCGGAGCATTCCCGTTCCGGCCTGCAAAAGCTGCTTGAGAGCGGACAGGTGGAAGTGAACGGCCGCCCGGCCGGCAAGCATGACCGCCTGCGCGAAGGCGATGAGGTAACGGTCTGCTTTCCAGACCCCGTGCCCGACCGGGCTTTGCCGCAGGATATCCCGCTCGATATCGTGTATGAGGACGACGACCTGCTGGTGGTGAACAAGCCGCAGGGCATGGTGGTGCATCCCGGCGCGGGCAATCCGGACGGCACGCTGGTGAACGCGCTGCTCTATCACTGTGGCGGCAGCCTTTCCGGCATCGGCGGTGTGATGCGGCCGGGTATCGTCCACCGCATCGATAAAGATACCAGCGGCCTGCTCATGGTTGCCAAAAACGACCGCGCGCACCGCGCGCTGGCCGCGCAGATCAAGGCACATAGCTTTCTGCGGGAATATGAAGCCGTTGTCTGCGGCGTGCTCAAAGAGGAAAGCGGCACGGTGGACGCGCCGGTCGGCCGGCATCCCACCAAGCGCACGCGCATGGCCGTCACCGAGCGGAACAGCCGCCCGGCCGTCACGCATTTTCAGGTGCTCGAGCGCTTTGAAAAGTACACGCATGTCCGTCTGCGGCTGGAAACGGGCCGGACGCATCAGATCCGGGTACACATGGCTTATATCGGCCATCCGGTCGCGGGCGACCCGGTGTACGGCAGAGCGCTGCCGAATCTCAGCGGCCAGTGTCTCCACGCGCGCACGCTGGGTTTTGTCCATCCCACGACGGGCAAGTATATGGCATTCACGAGTGAGCTGCCCGCCTATTTCCGACAATTTCTCCACACCCTTGCGGCGAAGCCCCCGGATGTGATAAGATGATAGCATAGAACTGCAAAGACGCAGGAGGGTTTATGCCGGACAAATCGCTTTTCAACGGTCTGCTGCTCGTATCGGATCTGGACGGCACCCTCATAACGGATACGTTCGAGATGCCGTCCCGCAATAGTGAGGCTGCGCGCGCGTTTATGGCGGGCGGCGGTCTTTTTGCGTTCGCAACGGGGCGCACGAGGGATTCCGCCGGCGCTTTTCGGGACCGCGTGCCGGTGAATGCGCCCTGCATTTTGCTGAACGGCTCCGCCATTTATGACTATGGCTCCGGACGCCTGCTTTGGGGCACTTTTCTGCCGGAAACCGCGGAAGACCTGATGACCGCCGTGATGGCGCGGTTTCCCGATTTCTGCGCGGAAGTGCTCACCGACGATGTGAATTATATCGTGTATGACCGCGACGGCCAGGCGGACGAGGCCATCCGCCGCGCGCCGAAGCGGTTTGTCCGCAAGGAACTTTCAGAAGTGCCGCGCGGCGTGTGGCGAAAAGTCTTTTTTGCCGGGCCTGAGGCGAGGATGGACGAGCTGCAAACATTTGCGGACAGCCTGCCGAACGGCGGGTGGGATTTCGTCTGCTCGAGCCCGCGATTTTTGGAAGCCCTGCCGCGCGGTGTCTCCAAAGGAAACGCGGTTTTGAGACTTTCGGCCATGTTGGGGATCGACCGGACGCATATTTGCGCCATCGGTGATTATTTTAATGATTTAGAGCTTTTGAAAACGGCGGCTTTCAGCGGCGCGCCCGCGAATGCGCCGCCGGCCATTCAAAAAGCGGCGGATGTGACGGTCGGCCCGGCTTTCAGCGGCGCGGTGGCGGATTTCATCGGCATCCTCCGCGAAAAGCGGGAACGATCGGAAGGGTAACGTTGAGAGACGGGATTGCAGGAGCGCGGCCAATCGCGCAAGCAGGAGGGTACCAACATTGGACGAAAAGGTAAAGATTACACTGGAAAAACGGGCGCTGGAGATCCGCCGGCATATCATCGAGGCGGTCTATTCCGCGCATTCGGGTCATCCGGGCGGCTCGCTTTCCATCGCGGACGTCGTGGCGTATCTCTATTTCCATGAGCTTCGCATCGACCCGGCTCACCCGGATTGGGAGGACCGCGATCGCTTCGTGCTCTCCAAAGGTCATGCCGTGCCGGCCGTTTATTCGGCCCTCGCCATGCGCGGGTATTTCCCCGTGGAGGAGCTCAAGACCTTAAGGCATCTCGGCAGCCGCCTTCAGGGCCATCCGGATATGCGCGGCGTGCCCGGCATCGATATGTCCACCGGCTCGCTCGGCCAGGGCATCTCGGCCGCGTGCGGCATGGCGCTCTCGGCAAAGATCTCGCATAAGAGCTGGCGCACTTATGCCATCCTCGGCGATGGTGAGCTCGAAGAGGGCGAAGTGTGGGAGGCGGCCATGTTCGCAGGCTACTACAAGCTCGACGATCTCACCGCCTATGTCGATTTCAACGGCCTGCAAAGCGATGGGACGGTGGCCGATGTGATGTCGCCTCTGCCCATCGGGGAAAAATTCCGCGCGTTCGGCTGGAACGTGCTGGAGATCGACGGGCACGACCTCGACGCCATCGACGCGGCCTATACGCTCGCCAAGGGCACAAAAGGCAAGCCGACCGTGATCGTGGCCAAGAGCGTGAAAGGAAAAGGCGTCTCTTTCATGGAGAATATCGTGGGCTGGCACGGCACGGCGCCCGATGAGGATCAATATCATCAAGCGATGGCCGAGCTGGACGCGGCGCGCGAAAAACTGGAGGCATCGAAATGACGGCGGGAACGAAAAAGATCGCCACAAGGCAGGCCTACGGCGAAACGCTCGTAGCGCTCGGCGCGGAATATCCGAATCTGGTCGTATTGGATGCCGATTTGGCCAAATCGACAAAGACCTGTTTCTTCCGGGACAAATATCCGGAGCGGCACATCAACTGCGGCATCGCGGAATCGAACATGATGGCGGCCGCTTCCGGCCTTGCCGCCACGGGCAAACTGGTTTTCGCCAGCACGTTCGCCATGTTCGCCGCCGGGCGGGCGTTCGAGCAGGTGCGCAATTCCATCGGTTATCCGCATGCCAACGTCAAGATCGGCGCGACGCACGCGGGCCTCACGGTGGGCGAAGACGGCGCTTCTCACCAGTGCTGTGAGGATATCGGCACCATGCGCACCATTCCGGGCATGGTGGTCGTTTCGCCGGCCGACGCGGTAGAAGCCGCGGCGGCCGTGCGCGCGGCGGCGAAATGGGACGGCCCGGTCTATCTGCGCTTCGGCCGTCAGCCGGTACCGGTGCTTTTCGACGAAAAGACGTATTCGTTCACGATCGGCAAGGGTATCCAGCTCCGCGACGGCAAAGACGTGACGTTCGCGGCCACGGGCATCATGGTCTGCGAGGCGCTCGCGGCGGCCGATCAGCTCGCGGGCGAAGGCATCTCGGCGCGCGTGCTTGATCTTCACACCATCAAGCCGATCGACGACGAGCTGCTGGCCGCCGCCGCGAGGGAGACCGGCGCCATCGTCACGGCGGAAGAACACAACATCATCGGCGGCCTCGGCAGCGCGGTCTGCGAA
The DNA here is from genome assembly GCA_963545875.1 of uncultured Ethanoligenens sp. Lineage (GTDB taxonomy): Bacteria > Bacillota > Clostridia > Oscillospirales > Ethanoligenentaceae > Ethanoligenens. The sequence continues at coordinate 9,466 of CAUULH010000002.1, read as the reverse complement.
TCCGTCGCGGCCACCTGCCCCGTGCCGGTCCTGCGCGTCGGCGTGGAAGACACGTTCGGCAAGTCCGGTCCGGCGGCGGAAGTGCTCCGCTATTTCGGCCTCACGGCCGAGCATCTGGTTGAAAAAGCCAAAGCGGCCGTCGCGCTGAAAAAACAGTAACCGCATGTTAAAAATCGGCCGGCAGCGTTTTGACAGCTGCCGGCTTTTTTCTGTTCCGGGAGGGGAAGATATGGGAAAGATCGTGGGACTGAGCGACGGGCAAGTTCGTGCCTCGCGGGAAAAATACGGGTCAAACCGTCTGACTGAACGAAAAAGAGAAGGCTTCTGGCAGAAGTTCGGCCGCAATTTGGGCGACCCGATGATCCGTATCCTCTGCGTGGCGCTGGCGGCGAATATCCTGTTCGCCGTCTTAGGACGCGTCAAATGGTACGACTCGGTGGGCATCGCCGCCGCGGTGCTCATCGCTACGCTGGTCTCCACGTTTTCGGAATACCGGAACGAGCACTCTTTCCGCAAGCTCCAGTCGGAAGCAGCGGCGATCCGCTGCAAGGTCTGGCGGAACGGCGAGATCGCGGAGCTTCCCATCGAAGAACTCGTGGTGGGCGATGCCGTCCTGCTCCAAACGGGCGACCGCATCCCGGCCGACGGGACGCTGATCGAGGGCGGTCTGCGGGTCGATCAGTCGGTGCTGAACGGCGAATCCAAAGAGGCGGAGAAGCGGGCGTTTTCCGTTGAAGAAGAGAGCGGACACGCCGGCGGAAACAAGCCGCTCGATTTTCTCGATCCGTCGCGGCTTTTCCGCGGCTCGGTCGTTTGCGAGGGAAGCGCGCTGGTGCGCGTGACCTCGGTGGGCGACAGCACGGTCTATGGGCAGATCGCCTGCGAGCTCCAGCTCGATGTGGAACGCGAATCGCCGCTCAAAGTCAAGCTGCGCCGTCTCGCGGGGCAGATCAGCCGTTTTGGCTATATCGGCGGCCTTGGCATCGCCGCGGCCATGCTTTTTGAGCGCATTGTCATCCGCAACGGATTCGACCCGGCCCGTATCGCCGCCTATTGCTCGGATTGGATGGCTCTGCTCGACCAGATCGTGCAGGCGGTGATCCTGGCGGTGGTCATCATCGTAATGGCCGTTCCGGAAGGCCTGCCGCTGATGATCGCCATCGTTTCGGCGCTGAACATGGGCAAGATGCTGCGCGATCATGTGCTCGTGCGCAAGATCTCCGGTATCGAAACGGCGGGCAGTCTCAATCTGCTGTTCAGCGATAAGACCGGCACCGTCACGCGCGGAAAGCTGGAGACCGTGCTGTTCCTCGACGGGCTGGGGACGGCCCATAAAAAACTGATCGACGTGCCGGAAGGTCTGCGGCGCGTGCTCTCGCTCAGCCTGCGGCACAATACGGAAGCGATGGCCTCAGGTGACGGCGGCATCGTGGGCGGCAACGCCACTGAGCGCGCCCTGCTCGCTTTTGCCGCGGGCGAAGATGAAACGCCGCTCCGCCCGTCCGTTCGCACGGTGCCGTTTACCAGCGCGCGTAAATTTTCCGCACAGCAGGTGGCGGGCGACCCGGCCGTGACGTTCATCAAAGGCGCGCCGGAAAAGATTCTTTCCCGATGCGGGGCCTACTACGATGAAAATGGAAAGCGCTGTGCTTATCCGGATGCGCACAGCGCGCACGAGCGCATGGAACGGAAGATCGACAAGCTGGCCGGGCGGGCCATCCGTGTGCTGGCGCTGGCCGTGAGCCTGCGTCCGCTCGACGGAGACGGCCTGCCGGAGGGCGGCGACTGGGTGCTCGTGGGCGTCGTGGGCATCCGGGACGATGTGCGTCCGGAGTCGAAGACCGCCATCCGCGAGGTACAGAAGGCGGGCGTGCAGGTCGTGATGATCACCGGCGACCGGCGCGCCACAGCCGTGGCCATCGCCCGGGAAGCCGGGCTCTTGCAGGCGAAGGACGATCTGATCTTGACCTCGGACGAGCTGGCCGCCATGCCGGATGAAGCCGTAAAAGCCCGGATGAAGCGCATCCGCGTGGTGGCGCGCGCCCTGCCGGCCGATAAGAGCCGTCTGGTGCGTCTCGCGCAGGAGATGGGCCTCGTGGTGGGCATGACGGGCGACGGCGTCAACGATTCCCCGGCGCTGAAGCGCGCGGACGTCGGCTTTGCCATGGGCGGCGGCACCGAGGTGGCCAAAGAGGCGGGCGATATCGTCATTCTCGACGACAATTTCTCCTCGATCGACAAAGCCATCCTCTATGGCCGCACCATTTTCAACAGCATTCGCAAATTCATCGTTTTTCAGCTCACCGTCAATGTGGCGGCTGTGCTCATCTCACTCATCGTGCCGTTTTTGGACATGGATATGCCGCTTTCCATCATGCAGATCCTGTGGGTCAATCTCGTGATGGATACGCTCGCGGCGCTCGCTTTCGGCGGCGAGCCCGCGCTTGCGCGCTATATGAAAGAAAGACCCAAGCGCAGAGACGAATCCATCGTGAGCCGGAAGATGTGGAGCGCCATTCTTACCGACGGTCTCTGGATGCTCGCGCTTGGGCTGGTATTCCTTTGCGCGCCGTTCATGCGCGCGTTTTTCCGGTCGGACCCGGATCTAAAATATCTTTACACCGGCTTTTTTCTTTTCTTCATCCTTTCCGCGGTCGTCGGCGCGTTCAATGCCCGCACGGATACGGCCAATCTCTTCGACCGCATCGGGGAGAACCGCGGTTTTCTCCGCGTAATGGCACTGATCGTCGCGGTGCAGACGGGGCTCGTCTATTTCGGCGGCGAGATCTTCCGCTGCTATGGGCTCACGGCGGGCGAATGGCTTGCTTCCCTGCTGCCCGCACTCACGCTCTATCCGGTGGACTTACTGCGGAAAAAGCTCTGGCAGCGCCGTCACCCTATTGCTTCTTGATGAGGAACGCGTTGGGCAGATAGCGCTCGCCGTCCGCGCTGGACGGGTTGCTGATGACCTGGGCGCCGGAGCCGTCATCATAGACCACTTCGGACGAAGAACCGCCGTCGAGCGTGGCGGCTTCATAGGCGTCGTATTTGACCATCAGTTCCTGAAGGTCCTTGAAGGTGGCGCCGTTGCTCACGCCGGGGCGCCGCCCGTCGATGACGATGAAGATCAGCACGCCCGCTTTTGTCTGGCCGATGGCGGTGCGCGGCTGAGGCAGGCCGCCCGAATACGAGGAGATGGACGAGAGCTGGCCGTCCATAATGAGGAACGGAGACCATTCCACCGCCGTTTTCAGCCCGCTGAGGCCGGAGCTCTTGGTCGCCTGGCTGGTGGTGAGTTTTTGGAGCGTGAGGCGGTTTTGGGAGTCGAGCCCGATGATGGAGTGAAGGCTCACGCCATCTTCCAGCGAGTGCGCGATGCTGTAATTGGAAATAAGCAGGGCATTCGGCGTGCCGCCGTTGCCCTCGCCGCCCGGATCTTCAAAGCCGCCGGCGTTGATGCCCACGTAGGCGTTCGTGCGGTCCACCATGTGGGAGATGCGCTCACCGCTCGTTCCGAATTTATTGGAGAGTGCCATGTAGACACGGGATGGATCATAGACTTTGACGACCCAGCCGTGGTAGATATGGCCGACGCCTTCATTGGCGTAGATGCGGATGAACCCGATCCCGCCGACGATGTGCTCATCGTTGTAATCGCCCGAGGCGGGCAGCGTGGTGCTGTTGTCTTTCACTTTGCCGGTGACGACGATGGCGTTCGCGTTGGTGGCGGATTTGGCGTCTTTCACTTCGTTTGCCGCCAGGATCTCATTGATGGTCTTTTGGCTGAAAAGCATGGTGGCAAGCCATTGATGCTGCCCGGTACCCATCGCCGTCATGACCCACATATTGCGGAAATATGGGAATGGGCCATACATCAAAAAGGCGCAGATGCAGAAGATGCCGGCCAGCGTGGCAAAAAAGGAGACGAAAAAGTCACGGACGCCGTGTTTTTTTCGCTTCCGGTTCTTTTTGATCTTCCGTACGGCCTCGCGGCGCTTTTCCGAGATCTGCTCGTCCGAGGGTTCAAAATTGGGCATAGTGCCTCCCTGAAACTTCCTGGTCGTTTCGCTTTTTTTCACGTTCCACAAATTTTTACTTTTCCATTATAGCGGCGGGATGACTGAAATGCAAGAAAGGAAACGGCAAAGCGCAAATTGGAACTTGTAATCTTTTTCCGGTGCTGATATAATAAAGTAGAGATCCGTTTTCCCTTTTTGGGAAATCGGATGTTTTTACGGTGTTTTGGTTTTTTATTTTGAATAGAGCGGGATCTGTCCGTCATCAGGCGGGTCTGCTGAATGAAAGGGTATGAGTTTGGATGTCAGAGATCAGAGTGGAGCTTACCAAGAAGCCGAAGGCTAAGCCGGACGAACATCATCTTTCCTTTGGGGACGTGTTCACCGATCACATGTTCCTCATGGATTATGATACCGGAAAAGGGTGGCACGATGCGCGCATCGTACCGTACGGCCCGCTTCCCATCGACCCGGCCGCTATGGTGCTGCATTACGGTCAGGAAGTCTTTGAAGGCATGAAGGCCTACAAAGTCAAAGACGGACGGATCCTCCTTTTCCGCCCGGACGAAAACTTCAAGCGGATGAACACGTCGAACGATCGCCTGTGCATTCCGCCGATCGATGAGAAGTTTGCCGTAAAAGCGCTGACCAAGCTCATCGAAGTGGATAAAGACTGGATCCCGTCGCTTGAGGGCACTTCTCTGTATATCCGCCCGTTCATTATCGCCACAGACGCCCATCTCGGCGTGCGGCCGTCGAACCACTATTATTTCGTCATTATTCTGAGCCCGGTGAGCGCCTATTATCCGGAAGGCCTCAATCCGGTCAAGATCTATGTGGAGACGAAATACGTCCGCGCCGTCCGCGGCGGCATGGGCTATGTGAAGACCGGCGGAAACTACGCCGCTTCTCTGAAAGCTCAGGACGAGGCGGAGGATCAGGATTATACCCAGGTGCTCTGGCTCGACGGTGTGGAGCGCAAATACATCGAGGAAGTCGGCACCATGAACGTCTTCTTCAAGATCGACGGCAAAGTCGTCACCCCGGCTCTGCAGGGCAGCATCCTCCCCGGGATCACGCGCAAATCCACGCTGGAGATCCTGCGCCATTGGGGCATGCCGGTGGAAGAACGCCGCATCACCATCAAAGAGCTCGCCGAAGCGGCCGACGCGGGCAAGCTCGACGAAGCGTTCGGCACCGGCACCGCCGCTGTCATTTCGCCCATCGGCGAACTCAAATGGGGCGAGAAACACATGGTCATCAACGGCGGCAAGATCGGCACGGTCTCGCAGCGCCTGTATGATACGCTTACCGGCATCCAGTGGGGCAAGACCCCGGACCCGTTCGGCTGGACGCACGAAGTAAAATAAAGCCTTTTTTCAAGCGTAAAAGCCTTTCGCGTTTTTTTGACGCGAAAGGCTTTTTTATGACCTTTTCCGATAAAATTTAACAGATTGGAAACAGTTGCGGATATCAGTAGTTTTTTTGAAATCACTGTGCTATAATACTGAATGGTTGGAAGAGATCCATTTCCCGCGGCAGGCATTTTTTCCGGATCTTTTTGGCAGATCTGTCCAGACTCGTCAAAACCGGCCGGCAGGATAAAAAGTTCCATAAATAGAAATATTTTCATTTTTTAGTTTTGGAATAGATAAAACGGCGCGCGCGTGCAATACTATCAAAGGGCCGAGATTGATCGGCACACATGTGCGGATGAACGGAATATTTGCGGAGTGTTCTGCTTTTCAGACAGACATGTGTTTGCCGATTCCAAAAAGAACCCAATACAGGAAGGCGTGCAAAGGAGCGGTCTTAAGTTGGAGAAGTTTGTGATTCGGGGCGGAAAAAAATTACAAGGCGAAGTGATGATCAGCGGCGCAAAGAATGCCGCTGTAGCTATATTGCCGGCTACCGTGCTGGCCGGGGGCGTTTGCCGCATCAGCAATGTGCCCAATATCAGTGATGTGACGAGCATCCTCGAGATCCTGGCCCATTTGGGCGCCAAGGTGCGCTTTTTGAACCGCCATGAAGTGGAGATCGACACGACGACGCTGCGCACTCAGCTGGTCCCTTATGAAGAAGCGCGCAAGATGCGGGCGTCAAGCTATTTTCTGGGCGCGCTGCTCGGGCGCTATCACCGCGCGCAGGTCGCCATGCCCGGCGGGTGCGATTTCGGCGTGCGGCCGATCGACCAGCATATCAAGGGCTTTGAAAAATTGGGCGCGACGGTGCTTCTCGAACACGGCATGGTAGAAGTCTCCGCTTCCAAGCTGACGGGAACGTCCATTTATCTGGATGTGGTCTCCGTGGGCGCGACGGTGAACATCATGCTTTCCGCCGTGCTGTCGGAAGGTCTCACCGTGATCGAGAATGCCGCCAAAGAGCCGCATATCGTCGATCTGGCCAATTTCCTCAACGCGATGGGCGCGGATGTGCGCGGAGCGGGCACCGACGTCATCAAGATACACGGCGTCTCCAGCCTGCACGGCTGTGCTTATTCCATCATTCCGGATCAGATCGAGGCGGGCACGTTTATGGCGGCGGCGGTGGCCACGGGCGGCCATGTTCTTGTCAAAGGCGTCATCCCCAAGCATCTGGAAGCCATCTCCGCCAAGATGACGGAAATGGGCGCGACCATGACCGAATACGACGACTCCATCCTCGTGGAGCGCACAGGCGGCCTTCATCACGCCAATATCAAAACGATGCCGCATCCGGGCTTTCCGACCGATATGCAGCCGCAGATGGCGGTCCTGCTTTCATTGGCGGAAGGCACCAGCATCATTACCGAGGGCGTTTGGGAAAACCGTTTCCGCTATGTGGAAGAGCTCAAGCGCATGGGCGCGAAGATCCAGGTTGACGGCAAGATCGCCGTGGTCGAAGGGGTCGGCCAGCTGATGGGCGCGCCGGTGAAAGCGACCGATCTGCGCGCGGGCGCGGCGATGATGATCGCGGGACTCGTGGCACATGGCAAAACGGAGATCGAGGATATCCGCCACATCGAGCGCGGCTATGAATATGTGGAAGAAAAATTCCGCGGTCTCGGCGCGGACGTCAGCCGTATCGAAGTTCCGTCCGATGATAAAGAGATCAAAAGTGTCGTTTGACGCGTTTTTAGATTTTAAAGGGAAAGGATTTTCCTCTACATAAAATGGCGAGATTCTGTTCACTTTACAGCGGCAGCAGCGGAAACTGCACCTATGTGGAAAGCGAATCGGGCGGTATCCTCATCGACGCGGGCGTGAGCCTGCGCCGTATCGAGCAGGGCTTAAAAAGCGTCGGCTCGGATATCACGCGCGTCTGCGCGGTGTTTCTCACGCATGAGCATTCCGATCACATCCGCGCGCTGCCGCAGTTGTTCAAAAAATACCAGATGCCGGTCTTTGCCACGCCGGGCACGGTCGAAGGTGCCTGCGCGGCTCTCGGCGATGCCGTAAAGCTTTCGGACTTTACGATGCTGGAAACAGGCCGTCAGGCGAAAGCGGCGGGCATGACCGTTTCGTCGTTTGCCACTTCGCACGACAGCCGGGAGAGCGTGGGCTATCGTATCCGCCTGCCGGACGGCGAGAACGCGGCGGTCGCCACCGACCTTGGGTTCGTGGATGACGCCGTGCTCCAAGGCGTCCGCGGCTGCCGGATGGTGATGATCGAGTCCAACCATGATACCGCGATGCTCCAAAATGGCCGTTACCCGGTCTATCTGAAACGGCGTATCCTCTCCGCGATGGGGCACCTTTCCAACCGGGACTGCGCGGCCGTCCTGCCGGAGCTTGCGGGCTCCGGCACGCGCCATGTGGTGCTGGCCCATCTGAGCAAAGACAACAATTCGCCGGAACTGGCGGTCGAAGCGGCCACAAAAGCCCTTTGCGCGGCGGGCGCGCAGGATGTCAGCGTGGAGGCCGCGCCCCGCGGCGGTCCCGGTCACGTTTACGCGCTTTGAGGAGTAGGAATGCTTTCCATTGAACTTTGGTGTGTCGGCGGTTTGAAAGAGCCGTTCTGGAAAGAGGCCTGCGCGGAATATATCAAGCGGCTCGGTTCTTCGGCGCGCGTGAGCGTCCGGGAATTCAAAGAGCATCCGCTGGCGCCGAAAGCCTCCGCGGCGGAAGAAGCGGCGGCGCTGGAAGCGGAAGGACAGGCTATCCTTGCCCGTCTGCCGAAAGACGCGCTCGTGGCCGCTCTTTGCATCGAAGGGCGGGAAATGACCTCCGAGGCGTTCTCCGAGTGGCTTGGAAAGCGGATGACGGGCGGCTGTTCTCATATCTGTTTTCTGATCGGCGGTTCGCACGGCCTTGCTCAGACCGTAAAAGCGCGCGCGGACGAACGGATCTCCTTTTCGCGCATGACCATGCCGCATATGCTGGCGCGCGTTTTCCTGCTCGAACAGCTCTATCGGGCGATGAATCTGCTTTCGGGCGGTCATTACCATAAATAACAGGCATAAAAAAGATCCGGTGGGACACGCTGTTCCCATCGGATCTTTTTATGTCTTTTTATGAGGAGGTACTGCTCGATGCGGCGTTGTAGGCGTTTTCAAACTGCGTTTCCCAACCCGCATTCGGCTGGATGGGAAGCGAAACGGTCTGCGCCATGTTTCCGCTGATCTTCACGTAGATGCCTTCGGAGGCAAGGATGTCCGTCAGACCGAAGCGTTCGTTCAGCGCCTGAAGCGTCTGCGCGTGCTGGACGGCCGTTTCGCGCAGCATGGCGAAAAGGTCTGAGGCCGATTTCTGCGCCAGGCTTTTGAGGCTGCTCGTCTTGTCCAGACGGCAGATGAGCAGAGCCAGCGCCGTGCGGCCCGGTGTGGAGGATTCCGTTTTTGCCTCGGTCAGAAGATCGATCGTGGCCGGGATCCCGCTGTCGATGATATCGGAGCCAGTCGTTTGAGAAGCGCGCGGGGAAGAAGAGCTCTCCGAAGACGCCTGCCCGCAGGAGACCAGCAAGAGCGCGAAAAAAACGGCCAAAAGAGCAGAAGCGATTCGGCGGCGCATAGTCGTTCCTCCCTTTAAAAAAGCGTTCCCGGAAAGGTAAAAACAAGAGAACAAAGGCTTGGGCGGGGGAGCCCAAGCCTTTGTCTGATTAAAGCCTGAGGGGGTTAATGAGGAGGGTAAAAAGCATTGTGCAGGGCCACGGGTGCGGCTCCCGTCCCTCTGCACAGTTTTTATTATAGTGAGAGACCGCAAATTGTTTGTTAACATAATATGAATTTTTCTTAAACATGCGCGCGACGGTTTTGTGCATAAATACACGGCGGCGGCCGATACTATGTGGGGAAAAGGGGGGAAAGAAAAATGCAGGTAAGCGAATTGATGACGACCCGGATCGTCAGTGTGGCGTCGGAGGCGACCGTGCGGGAAGCCGCGGGCCTGATGAACCGGAACAATATCGGCGCGGTGCCCGTTGTGGACAGCGGCGCCGTTCGCGGGATGCTGACAGACCGCGATATCGTGCTG
>CAUULH010000001.1:0-19098 GCA_963545875.1 uncultured Ethanoligenens sp. | reverse complement strand
GCGTTGGCGTTCGGGCGGCCGTATCCGCCCACGCCGATGCGCGTGCCCGCGTCGATCTGCGACACGCCGAGCGGCAGGACTTCGTCCCGCACTTCTTTTTTCTCGCGCGCCGTGCAGATCATGCCGGTATACGGCACCGAGAGGCGGATGATGGCGACCAGCTTTTTGAAATCCTCGTCGCTGACGGCGTATTCCGGATGGTCTGAGAACGGCGTGCCCGTGGCCGGCGTGATGCGCGGGAACGAGATGGTATGCGGGCCGACGCCGTTGAATGTCTGCTCGAGGTGAATGGTGTGATAAAGCAGCCCCATGAGATCGAACCGCCAGTCGTACAGGCCGAACAAGGCGCCGATGCCCACATCGCCGAGACCGGCCTCAAGGCAGCGGTCCATCGCGTACAGACGCCAGCGGAAGTTCCCCTTGACGGTGCCGGCCGGATGCAGGCGGCGGTACGTCTCATGATGATAGGTCTCCTGAAAGACCTGAAACGTGCCGATGCCCACTTCTTTGAGGCGTTTCAGCTCCGGCACGGAGAGCGGCGCGGCGTTGATGTTGGCCCGGCGGATGCGGCCGTTGCCCTCGCGCACGCTGTAGACCTTTTTGACGGAATCGACGAGAAAATCGATGCCCGTGTGCGGAGATTCGCCGTAGACCAGCACCGTGCGCTTCTGGCCCTCGCGGATCATATGGCGCACCTCATCATCGAGCTCGTCCATCGTGAGCGTCTTGCGGTTCATCAGCGTGTTGCTCTTGCGGAAGCCGCAGTATTTGCAGTCGTTGGCACACTCGTCGCTGATATAGAGCGGCGCGAAAAAGACGATGCGGTCGCCGTAGACTTCCTGTTTGAGGCGGTTGGCCAGCGCGAACATCTCGCCGATGGTCTCCGGGTCGCGGTTCTGGATGAGGACGGCCATCTCCTCCGGCTCGAGCCGCACCGTGTTTTCCGCTTTTTTCAGCACGGCGCGCACGGCCTCTTTTGAAGGATTCTCCGCCGCGTTCAGTTGGCTCCAGATCTTGTCGTCGTCGATAAAATCGTGGTCCATCGCGTCGTAGACGGCCATTTCCTTCGCGTATTGTGTCAAATAATCCATGTCATGCTCCTTTTGTCGTGAGCGGGCCGTGCTCTTTGGCCAGCGCCGTTTTCACCGTAACATTCGGGATGCGGCCGAGGCGGCCCGTCATCGCGCTGATCTCGTCGTTCTCACCGTCCACGATGAGCGAGATGACCGACACGCCGCGCTCCCGGTAGGGAATGCCCATTCGGCCCACGATGATGCCCGCGTCCTGATGCAGGACCGTGTTGATGGCTTCCGCGGCGGAAAGGTCTTCCACCACGATGCCCACCACGCCGAGACGTTTATCGCTCATGGTTCCTCCTTTTTCGCGCAAAAAAGCGCCTTTTCCCCACGGGAAAAGGCGCAGAGATCCACGTTCCGCGTTTCTTCCCGCGCGGAAAGCAAACCACGCGGTCAGGGAAAAGATCGTTTCCACCAAGCCGGAACGCCGAAAAAGCGGACGCGCCGTCAAGGCCGGAAATCGGGCGGCTTTTTTGCCGCCTCATGATCCCATTATATCAGGCAGGCTTTACGCCGCAATAAAAATCATTTCATTTTCTTCCAACATATTTATTTTCCTCTTGTTATATGGCTTTTTTACTCAGCAAAAAGCTGCCGACAGATCTCTCCATCGGCAGCATGGGTTCATCAAACGCTTTTTTTGAAAAAGCTCAGCTCATCAACAGGACCATGACGGCCTTCTGGGCATGGAGACGGTTTTCCGCCTCGTCGAAGATCTCGCCGGCGTGCGCCTCAAAGACCTCAGCCGTGATCTCCTCGCCGCGGTGGGCGGGCAGACAGTGCTGAACCATCGCGTCCGGTTTGGCGGCGGCCATCACGTCTTTGTTCACCTGATAGCCTTTGAACGCCTTGCGGCGGATCTCCGTCTCTCCCTCTTCGCCCATTGACGCCCAGACATCGGTAAAGACGACGTCGGCGTCTTTTGCGGCCTCGAGCGGGTCGCGCACGAGCGAAAAGCCCGGCTGTTTGTTCGCGAATTCGAGCACGGCGGGCGCCGGCTCATAATGCTCCGGGCAGGCGAGAGAGACCTGCATGCCCACTTTGAGCCCGCCCACAGCGAGCGAATTGGCCATATTGTTGCCGTCTCCGATAAAGCAGAGTTTCAAGCCTTCGAGGCGGCCTTTGCGCTCGCGCACTGTCATCAGATCGGCCAGCACCTGGCAGGGATGGGCAAAATCCGTCAGCCCGTTGATGATGGGGATGCTGGCGTATTTAGCCAGATCCTCCACCTCTTTTTGGGCAAATGTGCGGATCATGATGCCGCTGAGATAGCGCGAGAGCACGCGCGCGGTATCCTGCACCGGCTCGCCCCGGCCGATCTGCGAAGCCTGCGAGCTGAGGAACAGCGCGTGCCCGCCGAGCTGATACATACCGGTCTCGAACGAGACGCGCGTGCGGGTGGATGCTTTTTCAAAGATCATGCCGAGCGCCTTGCCCGCCAGACGCGGATGCGCGATCCCGTGTTTGAGTTCATATTTGAGCTGGTCGCCGAGATTGAGGATCTCCAAGATCTCCTGCCCGGAAAGATCGAGCAGTTTCAGCAGATGTTTCATCTGTCCGCCTCCTGATTGTTTTTTCTTTTATCCGATAAGTCTCACGCGTTCCGGAGCGTATCGAACACGCCGGAAAGAATGGATAGGCCTTTGTCGATCTCGTCTTTGGTGATGACGAGCGGCGGCAGCAGGCGGATGGACTTTTTCGCCGTGAGGACGAGCAGGCCGCGCTCCGCCGCGAGGGCCGCCGCTTTGGCGCTCTCCACGCCGTCCGCGTCGAAGCCGATCATCAGGCCCAGCCCGCGGATATCATGCACGCCGGCCAGCTTGCCCAGCTCGGCGCGGAGATAGGCCGCTTTTTCCCGCACATGGGCGAGAAATTCCGGTGTCGCCACGCGGGAGAGGACTTCGATGGCCGCCGCGCAGCAGATCGGCGTGCCGCCGAACGTGCTGGCGTGCGTGCCGGGCGTAAAGACGTCTTTGCATTTTTCACCGCAGAGCACCGCGCCCATCGGCAGACCGCCCGCCAGCGCTTTCGCGCAGGAGATGATATCCGGCTTTACGCCGTAGTGCTCGAACGCGAACAGATTGCCCGTGCGCCCGATGCCGCACTGCACCTCGTCGAAGCAGAGGAGCACATCGTTTTCCGCGGCGATCTTCGCCGTTTTTTTGACAAAATCCGCATCCAGCGGATAGACGCCGCCCTCACCCTGAACGGCCTCCATCAGAACGGCACAGACATCGCCCTTGCCGACGGCCGCGGCCAGCCCGGCGGCGTCGTTCGCGTCCACAAAGCGGAAGCCTTCCGTAAAGGGGAAGAAATAGTTGTGGAACACGTTCTGCCCCGTGGCCGCGAGCGTGGTGACCGTGCGGCCGTGAAAAGAATTGTTCAGGCAAAGAACGATATCGCGGCCCTTGCCGTATTTATCAAAGCTGTACTTGCGCGCCAGCTTGATGAGGCCTTCGTTGCTCTCCGCGCCGGAGTTGCAGAAGAACACGCGCGAAAAGCCGGAACGCTCGCAGAGGAGCTCGGCGCATTCGGCCTGAACCGGGCTGTAATACAGGTTGGAGATATGCGCGACTTTCGCCGCCTGCTCCGAGACCGCTTTCACCCAGCCATCGTCGGCATAGCCGAGCGCGTTCACGCCGATGCCGGAGCCGAAATCGATATAGGTCTTGCCGTCCACCCCTTTGGCGGTGGCTCCTTTTCCGGAGGCGAGCGCCACATCGAAGCGGCCGTAGCTGTGCATGACATACTGGTCATATTTGGCCTTTGTCTGTGCAAAATCCATGAAAAACGCTCCTTTTATAAAAACATCGTGCCGATGCCGCTGTCGGAGAACATCTCCACCAGAATGGCGTGCGGCCGTCTTCCGTCGATGATGTGCGCCCGGCTCACGCCGCGCCGCACGGCTTCCACGCAGCAGCCGATCTTAGGGATCATGCCGCCGGAAATGATGCCCTGCCGGATGAGATTGGGCACTTCGCTGACGTTCACGACCGGGATGAGCGTGCGCTCGTCGTCTTTATCCCTCAAAAGGCCGCGGACATCCGTGAGCAGGATGAGCTTTTCCGCGCCGAGCGCCGCCGCGATGCGGGCGGCCGCCGAATCGGCGTTGATGTTATAGACCCGGCCGTCCGTGCCGGCGCCCATCGTCGCCACCACGGGGATATAGCCGTTCACCAGCGCGTCGTTGATGGGCGTAATATCCACGCTCGACACCCGGCCCACCTGGCCGAGGTCCTCGCCGTTCTCCCCGCGCAGAGGCTCGGCCTCGATCATGCCGCCGTCGAGCCCGCAGAGGCCGATGGCGCGGCCGCCCTTTCGCTGGAGGCTGACCACGAGATCTTTGTTCACTTTGCCGCCGAGCACCATCTGCACGACGTCCATCGTTTCGCCGTCGGTATAGCGCAGGCCGCCCACGAACCGGCTCTCCTTGCCTACCCTGCCGAGCATCTCGGTGATCTCCGGGCCGCCGCCGTGCACCAGCACGACGTGGATGCCCACCAACGAGAGCAGAACCAGGTCCGTCATCACGGCGTCCTTGAGTTCGCCGCTCACCATGGCGTTGCCGCCGTATTTCACCACGATGGTCTTGTTGTTGTACTGCTGGATATACGGCAGGGCATGGACAAGCACCTGCGCCGTGTCGTTTTCCGATATCCGCCCTTTCGGCGTTTCTTTTTCCTCTTTCACGACCGATAATCTCCGTTGATCTTCACATAATCGTAGGTGAGGTCACAGCCCCAAGCCGTGGCTTCCGCCTCACCCGCGTGGAGCGCCACTTCGATACGCACTTCGTTGCGCATCAGGATGCTGCTGGCGTCGTCTTCCGAAAAATCGATGCCGGCGCCCATGCGGCACACCTGCACCGAGCCCGCGATAGACGAAAACGTGACGTCCACTTTGGAAACGTCCACATCCGCCTGCGCATAACCGATGGCGCAGAGCACGCGGCCCCAGTTGGCGTCCGAGCCGAACATGGCCGCTTTCACAAGGCTTGACCCGATGACCGATTTGGCGACGACACGCGCCGTTTTTTCATCGGACGCGCCGCTCACCGTACATTCGAGCAGCTTGCTCGCGCCCTCGCCGTCGCCCGCGACCTTTTTCGCCAGATTGATGAGCACGGCTTGAAGCGCCGCGGCGAACGCGTAAAAATCCGTTCCTTCCGCCGTGATGCGCGGATTGCCCGCCAGGCCGGAAGCCAAAACGGCCACCATGTCGTTGGTAGAGGTGTCGCCGTCCACGCTCACCATGTTGAAGCTCTTATCCACGCCGGCAGTCAGCGCGCGGTGAAGCATGGCGGAATCGATATCCGCGTCCGTGGTGATGAAGCAGAGCATCGTGCCCATGTTCGGATGGATCATGCCGCTCCCCTTGGCCATGCCGCCGATATGGCAGGTCGTCCCCATGAGCGGGAAAGAAACGGCGATTTCTTTGCGCTTGGTGTCCGTGGTCATGATGGCTTCTTCGGCCGCCTCGCCGCCGTCGGCGGAAAGGCGCTCGGCCAGCTGGCCGATATGATCGCGCACCGGCTCGATGGGCAGCACCTGCCCGATGACGCCCGTGGAGGCCACCAGGACTTCTTCCGGCGGAATGTGCAGGGCGGCCGCCGTCAGGCTGCACATGGCCTCGGCTTTTTCCACGCCGTCGGCGTTGCAGGTGTTGGCGTTGCCGCTGTTGCAGATGACGGCGCGCGCGCGGCCGTCGGCCAGATGTTGTTTCGTCACCAAAAGCGGCGCGCCTTTGACTTTATTCCGGGTATAAACGGCGGCCGCGTCGCAGGTCTTTTCTGCGAAAACGAGCGCCAGATCTTTTTTAGAGCGGTTCTTGCGGATGCCGCAGTGGATGCCCGCCGCGGTGAACCCTTTCGCGGCCGTCACGCCGCCTTCGATCTCTTTCCATTCCATAGAGCTCTTCCTTTTCTTTTTAAACGGCCCGCAGACCGGTCGTTTCATCGGCGCCGATGAGCAGGTTGAAGCATTGGACCGCCGCGCCGGAAGCGCCTTTGCCCAGATTATCCAGTCTCGAGACGATCAGAATCTCTTCATCGTGCCCGTATACGAAGATATCCAGCCGGTTGGTGCCCGCGGCACCGTCCGCGCCGAGATACCCGTTTTCCAGATCGGCGCTGTCGTCGAACGGCATCACCCGGATGAACGGCTCACCCGCGTAGTAGGCGGCATAGTACTCCCGCAAGGCCTTCGCATCCATATCTTTGGCCAAAAGTTCCCGCCTCAGCGGAAGAAGGACCAGCATGCCCTGCCGGTACGGCCCGACCATCGGCGTGAAGAGCGGCGGTCTCGTCAAATCGTTGTAGAACGCCATCTCCGGCAGATGCTTATGATGCAGGCCGAGCGCATAGAGCCGCGGGCTTTTGAGCGCCGGGTCGTTTTTGCGCGTGTCTTCATACTGAGCGATAGCCGCTTTTCCCGCGCCGGAATAGCCGGAAACGGACTGTGCCGTCACGGGATAATCGGCGGCCGCGATGCCGCCCGCGCGGAGCGGATGCATCGCGGCGGTAAAGCCCGTGGCGTGGCAGCCCGGCACCGCCACGCGGGACGCCGAACGGATCTTCCCGCGCTGGCCGCGGTCGAGCTCCGGAAAGCCGTACACCCAGCCGGGCGCCGTGCGGTGCGCGGTGGAAGCGTCGATGACGCGCACATTCGGGTTCTCCACCATGTCCACCGCTTCGCGGGCGGCGGCGTCCGGCAGGCAGAGAAAAACGACGTCCGCCTCGTTCAGGCAGGCTCTGCGGGCTTCCGGGTCGCGGTGCTTTTTCGGCGGGATGCGGATAAGCGCCACATCGCTCCGGGCTTTGAGCCTCGCGTCCAGTTCAAGGCCAGTGGTGCCGTGCTGGCCGTCGACAAAAACCTTCGTCATGCCTCCGCCTTCTTCAAAAACGCGTTCAGCGCGGCAAGCTGGGCCTCCACGGAAGAAAGCCCCGGCCCGCCCTGCGAAACGCGCCCGTTCACGCACGCCTCGAGCGAAATGGCCTTGTAAACGCCCTCGTCGAACAGCAGGCTGAACTTTTTGAATTCTTCGAGTGAGAGCGCTTCGAGCGCCTTTTTCTGCTCAAGGCAGTAAGCCACGAGCGTTCCGGTGACCTTGTAGGCGTCGCGGAACGGCATCCCTTTTTTCGTGAGGTAATCGGCACAGTCCGTTGCGTTGATAAAGCCGCCGGAAGCCGCCTTTTTCATATTCTGCGGCAGCACGCGCAGGGTGGCGATCATCGGCGCGAACGTGGAAAGGCAGAGCCGGACGGTATCCACCGCGTCGAATACGGCTTCCTTGTCTTCCTGCATGTCTTTGTTATACGCGAGCGGCAGGCCTTTCATCGCCGTCAAAAGGCCCATCAGGTCGCCGTAGACGCGCCCGGTCTTGCCGCGTACCAGCTCGGCGACGTCGGGGTTCTTTTTCTGCGGCATGATGCTCGAGCCGGTGGCAAAAGCGTCGTCGAGCTCGATGAATTTGAATTCCCACGAACACCAGAGGACGATCTCCTCCGAAAAGCGGGAGAGGTGCATCATGATCATGGCGAGCGCTGAAAGGAGCTCGATGCAGGAATCGCGGTCGGCCACACCGTCAAGGCTGTTGGCCGTGGGTGCGTCGAAGCCAAGCAGTTCCGCCGTGCGCGCGCGGTCGATGGGATGCGTGGTGCCCGCCAGCGCGCCGCAGCCGAGCGGACACTCGTTCAGGCGTCTGCCGCAGTCCGCCAGGCGGGAATCGTCCCGCATCAGCATCTGCGCATAGGCGAGCAGGTGATGGCCGAACGTGATGGGCTGAGCCCGCTGCAGATGCGTATAACCCGGCATCACGGTGCTTTTATACGTCTCCGCCTGCTTGGCGATAACGGCTAAGAGCGCGGTGACGTCCTGACGGATCTCGCCCACGGCCCGCCGGAGATAGAGCCGCACATCCAGCGCCACCTGATCGTTTCGGCTCCGGGCGGTGTGCAGGCGCTTGCCCGCGCTCCCGATGCGCTTGGTCAGCTCGGCCTCGATGAACATGTGGATATCCTCGGCTTCGGGGTCAAAAGCCAGTTTCCCGCTCTCGATATCC
Organism: uncultured Ethanoligenens sp.; assembly: GCA_963545875.1. Classification (GTDB taxonomy): domain Bacteria; phylum Bacillota; class Clostridia; order Oscillospirales; family Ethanoligenentaceae; genus Ethanoligenens. The sequence goes on along the minus strand of CAUULH010000001.1, from coordinate 10,963 downwards.
GCCCGGATGCCTTTCAGTCCGCTCACGATGGCGTCTTTTTCCTCATCGGTGAGGATATGCCGCTCGGCGAGCATCGTGGCATGCGCGATGCTGCCTTCGATATCTTCACGGTACAGGCGCGCGTCGAACGAGATGGACGAATTGAAATCGTTGACGCGGCTGTCCGTTTCTTTTGCAAAACGTCCTGCCCAGAGTTTCACGCGAAAAATGCCCCTTCCGGCGGAAAACCGCTCTTATTTGGAATGTTTCTGATTCAGTTTGGCGCGCACGGAGAGCGGCAGGCCGAACAGCTTGATGAAGCCGGTCGCGTCGTTCTGGTCGTACACGTTGTCCTCGCCGAACGTGACGAGGTCTTCATCGTACAGCGACCACGGCGAGGTGACGGAAGCGTTCGTGATGTTGCCCTTGTAGAGCTTCAATTTCACGTCGCCGGTGACGGTCTGCTGCGTCTTATCCACGAATGCCGAGAGCGCTTCGCGCAGCGGCGTATACCATTTGCCGTCGTAGACGAGCTCGGCGAACTTCTGCGCCACGAGGGATTTATAATGCGCGGTATCGCGGTCGAGCGTCAGGGTCTCGAGCGCTTCGTGCGCGTGGTAAAGGATGGTGCCGCCCGGCGTTTCGTACACGCCGCGGGATTTCATGCCCACCAGGCGGTTTTCGACGATATCGAGCAGACCCACGCCGTTTTCACCGCCGAGCGTGTTGAGTTTTTCCACGATTTCCACCGCGCCGAGCGTCTCGCCGTCCACCGTGGTGGGCACGCCCTTTTCGAAATGCAAGGTCACATAGGTGGGCTGATCCGGCGCTTTTTCCGGCGAGACGCCCATCTCGAGGATCTCGTCGTATTTCGGCTCGTTGGCCGGGTCTTCGAGATCGAGTCCCTCATGGCTGAGATGCCAGAGGTTCTTATCTTTGGAATAGCTCGTTTCGCGGGTCACGCGGAGCGGGATGTGGTGCGCCGCGGCATAATCGATCTCGTCGTCGCGGGACTTGATCTCCCACTCGCGCCACGGGGCAACGATGGTGATATCCGGCGCGAACGCGCGGACGGAAAGCTCGAAGCGCACCTGATCGTTGCCTTTTCCGGTCGCGCCGTGCGCGATGGCGTCGCAGCCTTCCTTTCGGGCGATCTCCACCAGTCGTTTGGCGATGATGGGGCGGGCGAACGACGTGCCGAGCAGATATTTTTCATATTTAGCGCCCGCTTTCAGCGTGGGCCAGATATAATCTTCCACGAATTCTTTGCGCAGATCTTCGATATAGAGCTTGGAAGCACCGGTCTTTTCCGCTTTTTCCTCCAGACCTTCGAGCTCCTCGTCGCCCTGGCCGACGTTCGCCGCCATCGCGAGCACCTCGCAGCCGTAATTTTCCTTGAGCCACGGAATGATGACCGAGGTATCCAGACCGCCCGAATAGGCGAGGATCACTTTGTTGATCTTTTTCTTCATATTCAAAAATCCTCCGTACCGATTTTTCTTTTCAAGCATTGCGCGTGCTTTACAGTATACACTTTTTTTGCATAAATTCAAGCATTTTTTGAATATTTATGCGTTTTAATCCAGCTTCTTTCCCTTCAGCTCGTCCGGATGGCTTTCCCGGTATTTCCGCATGATCTCCGCCAAAATGCTGGCGCTGGACGGCGGCGTCCAGGTGATGGCGTTGGCGCCCGCCTGAAGCGTTTCGAGAATGCTCTTATCTGTGGGACCTCCGGTGGCCATGACGGCCAGTTTGGGGTGCCGTTTACGGATAGATGCGACGAGCGCGGGTGTTTTGCTCCCGGCGGAAACGTTGAGGATAGAGGCGCCCGCCTCCACGCGGCTGTCCACGTTCGCGTCGGAAACGACCGTGACGATAACCGGCAGATCCACCGTTTCGCGCAGGGCGGAGATGACCTCATCCGGCGTAGGCGCGTTCACCACCACGCCCATCGCGCCCTGAAATTCGGCGTTGAGCGCGTTGTTGATCACGCGCTTGCCCATCGTGATGCCGCCGCCGATGCCGCAGAACACCGGGATATCCGCCGAAAGCATGATCGCCTGCGTGATGATGGGCTGAGGCGTGAACGGATAAACGGCGATCACGGCGTCCGCGTTGACGTTGCGGATGATGGAAACATCCGTCGTAAAAACAAAGGACTTGAGCAGTTTGCCGAAGATCCGTATGCCCGACGCCTGCCTGATGACTTCGGGCACTTTGAGCATATGACGGCGAAGGCTGCCTTCAAATTCCGGAACAAAAGGTTCCATTGGGTCTCCTCCTTTCCAAATCGGTTTCTTCCTGCCCAATTATACCATGCGGAAAGAAAAAAACGACCCTGCCAAAAGAAATTTCTTTTTCTGCCAAAGCGGCCCGACCGATTTCGGTTGGCAAGGCCCCGCTTTTGCGTTATAATCAAAAGAAAATCCATCTTCTTTAAACAGGCAGGGAGGTCTTTTCATGTCCGCATTTCGGGAAATCAAGCCGGAACAGATCTCGGAAAATCCGTTCGATCTGATCGGGAACCAATGGGCGCTCATCACGGCGGGCGAGCCGGGTCATTTCAACACCATGACAGCCAGCTGGGGCGGCGTCGGCGTGCTCTGGAGCAAGCCTTCGGCTTTTGTTTTCATCCGCCCGTCCCGCTATACGCTCGAATTCCTCAACAAAGAGGAAAAATTTACGATCAGTTTTTATGAGGAAGAAAAATACCGAAAGGCGCTGACTCTGCTCGGCACCAAATCCGGGCGCGACGGTGACAAGGTCGCCGAAGCAGGCCTGACGCCAGCTTTCGATGACGGCGTGCCGTATTTTGAGGAAGCCAAACTGGTCTTTTTCTGCGAGAAACAATATAAGGGCCGCTTTGACGCCAAAAATTTCGTCCACCCGGAAGTCTATACAAAGAATTATCCGCAGAACGATCTCCATTATGTTTTTGCCGGCAGCATCTACAAAGTGCTGACAAAATAACTCGTTGAAACGGAGCCGTATCCGCCGAATAAAAGGCACAAAAAAGGGCCGCGCTTTTCGCGCGGCCCTTTTGACATGCGATGCGGACGATACTCTGCGTTCTGCTCCCGGCTTTGACTCCTGATGAATGGGTTCCGCTTTGTCCGAATGCTTTCGAACTGCTGTCGCCCCACAAAGCCCCTTAGGGTCTTTCCTCATGGTCATGTTCCGGTGTGTGAAACCGCTCGGATAAACGTGCCCGCCTCTGCAAAAGCTCTCTTCTGTTTTATCCAGTCAAACTGTCCATCGGCCAATTGCTTTATCCCTCCGGATCTCAGATCGCGGAACCGGATGAACGCGCGGCGGAAACCCATGGTCGAGGCAAGCGCCCCTATCTCACAGCAGCCGTGCCTGCTGCCAATCAAACGACACGGGATTTCCGGTTCAGCCGGTGAACCGCTGCGAATCCTCCGAATCGAAACTGCCCATTGGAATCGCCCCCTTCGATGATGTTGGATGAGATTTCTTTTGACACCCATATCCTATCATAGCCCATAAGCATTGTCAATAGTATTTTGCTTATTTTTAAAAAAAATTTATCTACTTTTTACTAAAATAATGAAATAACGCGTTAACCTGAAAAAGCGGCCCTCCAAATGGAAGGCCGCTTTTGATCAGCGAAAAGGAAATCAGTCTTTGAAGACCGCACCGCGTGCGCCGGAAGTCACGAACGAGGCATACCGTTTGAGGTAGCCGCCGAGCTTGCGGTCCGGCGCGGTAAAACCGGCCTGCTTGCGTTTCTCGATCTCCGCGCCGGAGACCAGCAGTTCCAGTTTGCGGTTCGGGATATCGAGGCGGATACGGTCGCCTTCCTGCACATAAGCCATCAGGCCGCCGGCGGCCGCTTCCGGCGACACATGGCCGATCGCCGCGCCGCGGGACGCGCCGGAAAACCGGCCGTCCGTGATGAGCGCCACGCTGTCATCCAATCCATAACCAGCCAGCGCGGAAGTGGGCGCCAGCATCTCCCGCATACCAGGGCCGCCTTTCGGGCCCTCATAGCGGATGACGACCACATCGCCCGGCTTGATCTTGCCGCCGAGGATGGCGGCGCAGGCTTCTTCTTCGCCTTCAAAAACGCGCGCCGGGCCCTCGTGCACCATCATCTTCGGCAGCACGGCGCCCTGTTTGACGACGGAGCCTTCCGGTGCGAGGTTTCCGTACAGCACGGCGATACCGCCGTCTTTGCGATACGGGTCTTCGATCCTGCGGATGCAGTTCCCGTCGGCATCCGGCGCTTTGGTGATGCGCTCGGCCACCGTGCCGGAAACGGTCGGCAAAGCGGTATGGATAAAGCCGCCGCGGGCCAGTTCTTTCATCACGGTCGCCATGCCGCCCGCCGCGTTCAGATCTTCGATGAAGAATTTGCGGGTGGCCGGGCTCAGCTTGCAGATCTGCGGCGTATCTTTGCCCAGCTTATCGAACAGGCTCATATCCACGGGCACGCCAGCCTCATGCGCGATGGCCGTAAGGTGAAGCACCGTGTTGGTGGAACAGCCGAGCGCCATATCGCTGCGGATGGCATTCTCTACGGCGTCTTTCGTGATGATGTCCTTCGGGCGGATATCCTTGGCATACAGGTCCAGCACCTTTTCGCCGGTCTCTTTAGCCAGGCGGATACGCGCCGATTCCACCGCCGGGATCGTTCCGGAGCCCGACAGAGACATGCCGACGACCTCGGTGAGGCAGTTCATCGAGTTGGCGGTATACATGCCGGAGCAGGAGCCGCAGCCCGGGCAAACGCAGTTTTCGATCTCGCCCAGCTCTTTTTCATCGATCTTGCCGGCGGCGAACGCGCCGACCGCCTCGCTCACATCGCTGAAGCCGATGCGCTCGCCCTTATAACGGCCGGCATACATCGGGCCGCCGCTCACGAAGATGGACGGCAGGTTGAGCCGCAGGGCCGCCATCAGCATCCCAGGCACGATCTTGTCACAGTTAGGGATAAAGACCGCCGCGTCCAGCGGATGCGCGGTGAGCATCACTTCGATGGAGTCCGCGATCAGCTCCCGCGAGCAGAGGGAATATTTCATGCCCTTGTGATTCATGGCCAGGCCGTCGCAGACGCCGATGGTGTTGAACTCGAACGGCACGCCGCCGGCGGAGCGGATGCCCGCTTTCACGGCGTCCGCGATGCGCTGAAGGTGCATATGGCCGGCGATATAATCGCTCGCCGAGCAGACCACGGCCACGAACGGGCGCTTGATCTCGCTGTCCGTAAGACCCAGCGCTTTGAGCAAAGACCGGTGGGAAGCCCGTGTGGGTCCCTTTTTGATGACATCGCTTCTCATAAGGATTCCAACCTTTCTCTATTTTTCGCCGTTATGCGGCGGAAAACCGTTCCCGGCAGACAAAAATGCCGGAACGGAAGATCATTCGTTTTCTTTGGGTTTCATTGTGGGGAAAAGGAGCACGTCGCGAATCGAAGGCGAGTCCGTCAGCAGCATGACCAGGCGGTCGATGCCGATGCCAAGACCGCCCGTCGGCGGCATGCCGTAAGAGAGCGCGGTGACGAAATCTTCATCCATCATGCCGGCCTCGAGGTCACCCGCGTCGCGCAGCTCCATCTGGCGAACAAAGCGCTCGCGCTGGTCGATCGGGTCGTTGAGCTCGGAATAAGCGTTGCCCATCTCCTGCCTGTGGATAAAGAATTCGAACCGCTCGGTCAGCTCCGGCCGGTCCGGTTTCCGCTTGGTGAGCGGGGAGACCTCGACCGGATAATCGAGGATGAAGGTCGGCTGGACCAGCGTTTCCTCGACTTTGGCGTCGAATGTCTGATAGAGCGCGTCGCCCCACTTCTTATCCGCGCCGATCTCGATGCCGAGCCCTTTGGCGGCGGCCACGGCCGCCGCGTCGTCGCCGCGCAGCACATCGAAATCGATGCCGGTGACTTCACGCACGGCTTCCACCATCGTCATCTTTTTCCACGGCGGCGTAAGGTCGATCTCATCGCCGCCGTTCTGGATCTTCATGGTGCCGAGCACCGCTTGGGCCGCGCCGGAGAGCATTTCTTCCGTCAGCTCCATCATGCCGTGATAATCCGTATAGGCCTGATACAGCTCGATGCTGGTAAACTCCGGATTATGCTTGACATCGATGCCCTCATTGCGGAAGAGACGGCCGATCTCAAAGACTTTTTCCATGCCGCCGACGATCAGGCGCTTGAGATAGAGCTCCGGCGCGATGCGCAGATACAGATCGATATCCAGCGCGTTGTGGTGCGTGATGAACGGCCTTGCCGCCGCGCCGCCGGGGATGACGTTGAGGATCGGCGTCTCCACTTCGATAAAGCTGCGCTTCTCCAGAAACGCGCGGATGAAGGCGATGATCTGACTTCGGCGGACGAACGTTTCCTTCACTTCCGGGTTCATGATGAGATCGAGATACCGCTGGCGGTAACGCAGCTCCGTATCGCGCAGGCCGTGGAATTTTTCCGGCAGGGGAAGGAGCGATTTGGAAAGGAGCGTCACTGACGTGGCATGGATGGAGATCTCGCCGCGCTTCGTGCGGAACACATATCCTTTTACGCCGATGATATCGCCGATATCCCATTTTTTGAACGAGGCATAGGTCTCTTCGCCCACGTCGTTGATGCGGACATAGATCTGCATCCGGCCGGTCCGGTCATGAACGTCGATGAAGCTGGCCTTTCCCATCTTCCGGCAGGACATCATCCGCCCCGCGATGGAGACCTCTTTGCCGTCCAGCTCGTCAAAATGACTGACGATCTGCGCGTTCAGATGATCCCGGTCATACGTGGTGATCGTAAACGGGTCTTTTCCCTCGCGTTTGAGGTCGTCCAATTTTTCCCGTCTTATCCGCAGGATCTCCGAAAGGTCTTCGTCGTCGTCTTTCGTTTCCGGTGCCTGTGCGTTCTGCTTCTCGTCCGCCATTTGCCTTCTCCTTTTTTTGCTTCCCCGCCGCTTTTTTATTTTGTGATGCTGATTACGCGGAATTTGAGCGTTCCGCCGGGCGTTTCCGCCTCGACTTCGTCGCCCGCATGATGGCCCATCAGCGCATGACCGACCGGCGATTCATCCGAGATGATATTCTGATCCGGATCGGCCTCCGTGGAACCGACGATCTGGTATTCCACTTCCTCGTTAAATTCCTCGTCCAGCACTTTTACTTTGGTGCCTAGGTTCACCACGCCGCTGTCGAGCTGCTTATCATCGATGACTTTGGCGTTTTTGAGCATGGCTTCGATGGTGGCGATCCGTGCCTCCACCATGGCCTGCTCGTTCTTCGCCTCGTCGTATTCGCTGTTTTCAGAAAGGTCGCCGAACGAGAGAGCCACTTTGATCTTTTCGACGATCTCTTTGCGCTTTACGGTCTTGAGTTCTTCGAGCTCTGCTTCGAGCTTTTTCAAGCCTGCATCGGTCAACACATATTGTTTCGCCATAGCTGCACACTCCTCGGCGCCGATTTTGCGCCAGATCTCTCACCTGTTGATTGCGTATACCCGCGCTCAAAGCGCAGAAACGTCCGAAAAGCGGCTCCAGCAAAAAAGCACGGAGCCGCCTCCCACGCCGTGCCCGAACAGCGGGCAAGCAAGTTTATAGTTTATTATAGGGCACCGCGCCGGGTGATGTCAAGCCGCATCACACCGTCAGGTACTTGCGCACGGAAATGAGGCTGCCCACTACGCCGAGCACGATGCCGGAGCCCACAAAACCCAGCGAAAGCGGCAGGGCCACCGTGCTGTAAGCCACGGGGTTGATGATGCGCAGCGAGACGAACAGGTGCTTGATGAGCCCGCCGTACAGATACCACTGAAGCACCGTAGCCACCGCGCCTGAGAAAATTCCGATGAGCACACCTTCGACGAAGAACGGCCAGCGGATAAACCAGTCGGTCGCGCCGACGAATTTCATAATGTTCACTTCGCGCCGGCGGACATACACGGCCAGCTTGATGGTATAAACGATGATGAAGAGCGATACGGCGGCGAGCAGCACAAAGAGCCACAGGCCGACCCATTTCACCGCGCTGCTGATGCTGTTCAGCTTTTTGGCCACATCGGAATGTTCGTTGACGGAATCCACGTTCTTCATTTTTTTGATTTCCGACACGACAGCCGAAAAATGATTCATATCCGTCAGGGTGACGGTATAAGAATTCGGCAGAAAATCACTGCCGAGCCCGGAGAGCAGCGACGCATCCTTGCCAAGCTGTTTCTTTTCGTTCTGAAGCGCCTGCTTGCTTGAAACGAATTGGATCTTTTCCACGCCTGACAGGCTCTTGATCTCGGTGCCGACTTTATCCATCGTTTCCTGGCTCAGGCCGTCCTTCAGAAAAACGGCGACCTGGTTCTCCTTCTCCACACTCGTCATGAGATTGGAGATATTGAGCGAAAGCAGGATCGACGTGCCGAGCAGCAGCAGGCAGATGGTCAGCACACAGATCGAAGCAAAAGACATCATCCGGTTGTACCAGATGTTTTTAAAGCCCTCCCGGATATAATAGCGTATTCTCTCGATCATACCTTGCTCCCCGGAATATCCTGAATGACCTGGCCCGCCTCGATGGTGACGACCCGGTGATAATTGTAGCGTTTGACCAGCGTCGCGTCGTGCGTCACCATCGCGATCGTGGTTCCCTGGCGATTGATCTCGTCAAACAGCTCCATGATCTCGATGGACATCTCCGGATCGACGTTTCCGGTCGGCTCGTCCGCGATAAGGAAGGTGGGATGGTTCACCAGCGCGCGCGCCAGCGATACCCGCTGCTGCTCGCCGCCGGAAAGCTCGGCGGGCAGGCAGTGCGCTTTTTTGGCAAGGCCCACCAGGCTGAGGATATACGGCACACGCTTGCGGATATCCTGCTGTCTCGCCCCGATGACGCGCATGGCGAACGCCACGTTCTCGTAGGCCGTCATCTTGGGAATGAGACGGAAATCCTGGAACACGACACCCATCGTGCGCCTTAAAAACGGCACATCCTTGTGTTTCATGTGCGCCACGCTGAAACCGTTGACGTTCACATCGCCGGAAGTCGGGACTTCTTCGTGCATCAGGATCTTGATGAGCGTGCTTTTCCCGGCGCCGGAAGCGCCGCGGATAAACACGAATTCCCCGTCGTTTATCGTCAGATTGATGCCCCGCAGGGCGGTCGTTCCGTTATCATATACTTTTACCGTATCAATAAATTCGATCAATTCGATTTACACCGCCTTTGCTCGGCTTTTCCGGAAGAGACCGGGCTCAAAGCCGTTCGGGATTCGTAATCAGGTATTTTTTCACCATCAAGGCAACTTTAAAAACGATGGCGTCGTCAAAATTCCGCAGATCGAGCCCCGTCAGTTTTTTGATCTTTTCAAGACGGTAAACGAGCGTATTGCGGTGGACGAACAGCTTCCGAGACGTCTCCGAAACATTCAGATTGTTTTCAAAAAAGCGCTGGATGGTGAACAGCGTCTCCTGGTCGAGCGAATCGATGGAGCCTTTTTTGAAAACTTCCTTAAGAAACATCTCGCAGAGCGTGGTGGGAAGCTGATAGATGAGGCGCGCGATGCCGAGATTATCATAGCTGATGATATTCTTCTCGATATCGAACACCTTGCCCACTTCGAGCGCCACCTGCGCTTCTTTGAACGAGCGCGCCAAGTCCTTGATGCCCGTGACGATCGTGCCGATGCCTACCGAGGCATGCGTGTAAAACTCGCTGCCCAGCGTATCCACGATGGAGCGGGAAAGACTCACCAGATCTTCCGGCGTAATGTTCTGCCGGACTTCTTTGACGAGCGCGATCTCGTTCTCGCTGACATTGATAATGAAATCTTTCTGCCTGTCCGGGAAAAGGTTCTGCATCACGTCATAAACGGAAACGTCATTTTTGTCGTGAACGCGGATGAGCATCACCACGCGGAGCGCTTCGGTATTGAGGTGCAGTTCTCTGGCTTTCAGGTAGATGTCGCCGGGAAGGATATTGTCGAGGATCACGTTTTTGATGAAGTTGCCGCGGTCGTACCGCTCATCGTAATACTGCTTGATGCTCGACAGTGAAACGGCCAGCATACCGGCATACCGGGCCGCGACAGGATCGCTTCCCTCGACAAAAACGGCATAATCCGGCTTGGGTCTTGAGCCGAACGGACGGTATGTCCACCCTCCGCGCAGCAGCAGCGGCGCGCCGGTCAGCTCCGGGATGACATTTTCATGTACTTCGCCGACCCGCCCCAGCTCGCTGCAGGCAACAACGGCGCCGTTCTCATCTATCACACCGACCACACGGTCAAGTGCATCTTTCATTTGCTGAATAACACCCTGAAATAATCTGTTTGCCATACGCGACGCTCCTTTTTACGCCAGCCGGAGCCACCCGTTTTCCGATGGAAACGGCTGAATTTCGTGGACGTTCTGCGCATCCTCCTTTCCAGTATAAACGAAAAGGGGAGAAAACTCAACTTTTTTGTGCAGGTTAATTTTTCAACCTCAAGGCATAAAAAAGCCGCCCCTTTTGGGACGGCCCTTTTGGCGGAAAAAGGCTCAGTTGAGGATGACTTTCTCGGTCTCTTTGTCGAACAGATGGATCTTGTTGACATCCAGCGCGATCTTGATCGTATCGCCATTATGGATATTGATGCGCGGCGACACACGGGCGGTAACATCCTGACCCGCGATCTTGAGGTAAAGATACGTTTCCGCGCCCATCATTTCCGTAACTTCCACGGTAGCGTCTACGATACCCTGCTTGGCCGTGGAAAGGAAAATGTCTTCATCGTGCAGATTTTCCGGACGGATGCCCAAAAGCACATCGTTGCCAATATAAGCTTTGACATCGGAGCCTTTGACTTTGCCTTCCGGCAGAACGATGGAATAGAGACCATCCGGACGCTCCGGAGAAACATCGCCGAACTCTGCGGCGATCTGGCCGTCTTTTTCCACCAGTCTGGCTTCGATGAAGTTCATCTGCGGAGAGCCCATGAACCCGGCCACGAACACGTTCACCGGTTTCTCATAAAGGTTCGACGGGG